>NZ_JALKFY010000629.1:0-5751 GCF_023242985.1 Frankia sp. Mgl5
CGCCGGGGGGGGCGGGGGGGGGGGGGGCCCGGGGGGCCCTCGGGGGGGGGGGGGGCCCCCCCCCCCCCCCCCCCCCCCCGCCGTCGGCTGTGTCTCGGGCCGGCAGGCCGGCTCCGTTGACCTTGTTGCGCCGGACCGGCCCGCCGAACCCTGGTCGGCCTTGGTCCGAACCGGCCCATCAGACCGGTCGGCCTTGTTCCGGGCCGGCCGGTCAGGCCTAGTCGGCCTTCTTGATCGCTGACTTCATCTGGTCCAGGTTGACCAGGACCGGCCATCCGCTGACGCTCAGCGCGTTGCCGTGCCCGGTCTGGTGGACGTCGAACACCGACTGGATCGCGGCGTAGAAGCCCTGCACGTCGAGGGTCTGGTTGACCGCGCGCTTGGCCTGCCGGAGCCCGAAGCTGGGCATCGTCGCGATGTGCTGGGCCAGCGCGCGGGTCTCGGTGTCGAGCTGGTCGCGAGGCACCACCTTGTTGACCATGCCGATCTTCTCGGCCTCGGTGGCCGTCACCGCGCGCCCGGTGAAGAGGATCTCCTTGGCCTTGCGCGGGCCGAGCTCCCAGGTGTGCCCGTGGTACTCGACACCGCCGATGCCCATGGCGACGACGGGGTCGGAGAACAGCGCGTCCTCGGCCGCGATGATCAGGTCGCACGGCCAGCACAGCAGCAGCCCGCCCGAGATGCAGCGCCCCTGCACCGCCGCGATCGACGGCTTGGGAACGTTGCGCCACCGCAGCGAGAACTCCAGGTAGCGCCGTGCCTCCAGCTCGTAGAGCATCTCCAGGGTGATTTTATCGGGGAGCGGCTGACCGGACTTCAGGTCGTGCCCGGCGGAGAAGTGCTTCCCCTCCGCGCGCAGCACGATCACCGCCACGTCCTTGTCGGCCGCCGCCTTCGTCCACGCCGCGTCGAGCTCCTCGAGGAGCGGTCCGTTCTGCGCGTTCGCGACCTCGGGGCGGTTGAGCGTGATCGTCGCGATCCCGTCGGCGACGTCGTATAGGACTAACAAGGCTGGCTCCTCAGCTTCGCGGCAGACCGAGTACACGCTCGGCGACGATCGTGCGCTGGATCTCCGAGGTGCCACCGGCGATGGTCCCGGCGAAGGACCTCGCGTAGCGCTCGAACCACCCGGCGGAGAACGCCTCGAGATTGAGATGAGCGTAAGGCGCCGTCATCCCGGGATGCTCGAGTGCCGCCACCCCGGCTGACTCCATCGCCTGCTCCGAGGCCTTCTGCACCGCCTCCGACCCGAGCAGCTTCAGCACGGACAGCGCGGCGACGTCCTGCTCGCCGCGCGCGGCCCGCGCCAGCGCCGCCGAACCGAGCAACCGCAGCGCCTGGGCGTCCATGACGAGCCGTGCGTACGCGTCGCGGTCGAGCGCGTCGACGGGACGGAAGTCGCGCGCGAGCTCCTCCAGCCGCAGCGCGAAGCTCAGCCACAGCAGGGTGCGCTCGTGGCCGAGCGAGCCGTTCGCGACGTGCCAGCCGTTGTTCAGCGCGCCGACGAGGTTCTCCGCCGGCACCCGGACGTCGTCGAAGAAGACCTCGTTGAAGTCGACGTCGTCGCGGTCGATCAGGGAGCCGAAGGGCCGGCGGGTGACGCCGGGGGTGTCGGTGGGGATCAGCAGCACGCTGATGCCCTTGTGCTTGGGCGCGTCCGGGTCGGTGCGGACGAAGGTGAGCAGCACGTCCGCGTCGTGGGCGCCGGACGTCCAGATCTTCTGCCCGTTCACCACGAAGTGGTCGCCGTCGAGCACCGCCCGGGTGCGCAGCGAGGCCAGGTCGGAGCCGGCGCCGGGCTCGCTCATCCCGAGCGCCGCGGTGATCTCGACCCGCAGGATCGGCACCGCCCAGCGACGCTTCTGCTCCTCGGAGCCGAACGACAGCAGCGAGGCGGCGATGATGCCGAGCCCCTGCGGGTTGAAGCTGTGGTAGATGCGCCGGCGGTCCAGCTCCTCGAGGTGGACGTACTGCTCGAGGATGGAGGCGTTGCGCCCGCCGAACTCCGGCGGGTTGCCCGGCAGCAGCCAACCGGAGTCGAACAACAGCCGCTGCCAGCGCCGCGCCCACTCGGGGACGTGCGCGCTGGAGTAGGCGCGCTCGCCGGTCTCGGCCTCGCTGGGCAGGTTCGCGTCCAGGAACGCCACGAACTCGGCGCGGAACTTCTCGACGTCGGCATCAAACGTGAGTTGCACGGTACTCCTCGGCGATCAGCGCCCGGTGCTCGGCGGCGCCGCCGAGCAGCAGCTCGCCCGCGACTGCCCGCTTGAGCGCGAACTGCAGGTCGTTCTCCCAGGTGAAGCCCATGGCTCCGAAAAGCTGCAGGCCGTTGCGGAACACCACCGACTGGCACTCGCCGGCGGCGGCCTTGGCCATGGAGGCGGCGAGCCGGCGGCGCGGGTCGTCGGCCGCGATGGTCAGCGCCGCGAAGTAGGCCAGCGCGCGGGCGCGTTCCAGCGCGACGTGCATGTCCACCGCCTTGTGCTTGACGGCCTGGAACGACCCGATCGGCGCACCGAACTGCTCGCGGGTGCGGACGTGGTCGAGCGTCAGCTCCAGAACACGGCGGCAGGCCCCGACGATCGTGAGGGCCAGCCCGGTGAGCGCCAGGTCCCGGGCCGCCCGTGGGTCGGCGCCCGTGCGCGCGTCGTCGCCGACCCGGATGCCGGGCAGCGAGACCTCTGCGATGTGCAGCGTGGGGTCGAAGACGTCGACCCGGGTGGCCCGCACATCAGCCGCGGGGACGATGAAGACCCCCGCGTCGGTCACGACGGCCAGCCGGTCGGCGCGGTCACCGTCGAGGACGTACCGCGCGACGCCGCTGAGAACCCAGCCGTCGCGGTCACGCCGGGCGGACACGCCGTCCAGGACGGCGCTGCCGGTCTGGCCCCCCTCGGCGACCCCCGGGGCGAGCGGGGCGAACCAGGTCATCGTCGCCAGGTAGGGGGTCGGGTCGGTCGCCCAGCCGAGCTCCTCGAGGACGATCGCCAGCTCCACGGCCTCGCTGGGCTCGGTCAGCTCGGTCCAGCCGAGGTCGGCGTAGACCCGCCACAGCGGGGCCGCGTCGGCTCCCTCGTCGACGATCCCGCGGATCAGCGCCGGCGGGCATTCCTTGACCAGGACCTCGTGGATCGTCTTCTGCCACAGCCGCTGGTCGGAGTCGAACTCAAAGAGCATCTCGCCCTCCCGGGCTCGCGGCGGCGGCGGTGCCGGCCGCGGCGGGGCGGGCGGGGGGCGCCACGGCCGGGCCTCCCGTGCCGCCACGCGGGTCAGCGAAGATCGTCACATCGGCTCCTTGAGAGCACACACTGCCCGACAACACCCCGGGGACGGCACACCTGCCGGCCCGGTGCGCGCGGAGGGACCGACGACCCCCGCCGGCCCTTCCAACATCCCAGAGTCGGTTTGCACGTGCCAGGTCACGTATGGACCACTCCCGTGGTCCTTCACGCCGAACAGGTGCGAGAATACCATTCTCATTGATCGATAGCTATGATCTCGACGGCACCGGAGTGGGTCCACCTGCTGTGTTAGCAGTATGTCTGCGCAGCAGTGCAGTACTTTCTGTACATGGCACAGAAGACGGAGCTGCCCGTGATCACGCCGACCGAAGAGCCGGCCTGGAAGCAGCGTGCCGTCGAGCGCTCGACCCGGGCGGCCAAGCTCCGGGCCGAGCAGCGTGTCGTCCAGTTCCTTGACGCGGCCCAGGCGATCATCGCCGAGAAGGGTTCGATCGACCTCACCGTGCAGGAGGTCGTCGACCGGTCGCGCCAGTCGCTGCGCAGCTTCTACCAGCACTTCAGCGGCAAGCACGAGCTCCTGCTCGCTCTGTTCGAGGACGCCCTCAACGAGTCCGCCCGGCAGATCCGCGAGGCCTCCGCCGCGGAGCCCGACCCGCTGGGCCAGCTCAGGATCACCGTCCGCCTGCTGTACGAGCAGAGCCACTCCGACCGGGCCCGCCAGCAGCGGCCCCTGTTCACCGACTTCGCCCCGCAGCTGCTGGTCTCGCACCCGGCCGAGGTGAAGGTCGCGCACGCGCCGCTGCTCGCCCTGATCACCGACATGATGACGAGGGCCGCCGCGGCCGGCCAGTTGCGCCCCGATCTCAAGCCACGCCGCGCCGCCGCGATGGTGATGCAGACCGTCATGTTCCTGGCCCAGTCCAACGGGGTGTCCGAGGACGAGAACGTACATCCGATCACCGTCGAGGAAGTGTGGGATTTCTGCCTCACCGGTTTCACCGGTGGTGTGCAGACCACCTGATCGGATCCGCCCGGACATGGCCGGGCGATACGCCGCGTCGCCCGCCGCCGAGAAGGTCTTTCTCCGCGCCGTCAGGCCTTCTCGGGCAGGCCGCCGAGCAGCAGCTCGGCCGCCGCGTAGGGATCGCGCCGGCCGTTGGCCACCTCGTCAGCGAGCCGGCCGAGATCCGGGTGCTCCCGTAGGCGGGTCTGCGCCAGCGAGAGGATCTGGGCGTGCGCGCGGGCCGTCCGGCGGGCGAGGGTGTCGGCGCGGTGGTGGGCGTCGATCGCCTCGACCAGCGCGGCCAGGCCCTCCCCCTTTGACGCGACGAGGGTGAGGATCGGGGCGTCGACCTCAAGATGCAGGTCACGCACGGTCTGGTCGGCGCCGTCGCGGTCGGCCTTGTTGACGACCAGCAGGTCTGCGACCTCCAGCAGGCCCGCCTTGGCCGCCTGGACGGCGTCGCCGGCGCCCGGCGTCAGCACGACGATCGTCGGGTCGGCGACGGCGGCGATCTCGATCTCGGACTGGCCGACCCCGACCGTCTCCACCAGGACCAGGTCGTAGGCCAGGTTGGCGAGCACCCGCACGGCGGCCGGCACGGCGGCCGCCAGCCCGCCCAGGTGGCCGCGGGCGGCCAGCGAGCGGATGAGGACGTCGGGGTCGTTCGTGTGCGAGGCCATCCGGATCCGGTCGCCGAGCAGCGCCCCGCCGCTGTAGGGCGAGGACGGGTCCACGGCGAGCACCGCGACCCGCAGGCCGCGCTCCCGGTAGGCGCCGACGAGCGCGCCGATCGTGGTCGACTTGCCCGCGCCGGGCGGGCCCGTCACGCCGATCACCCGGGCGGTGGCCGGCTCGAGGGCCGCCAGCACCTGGTCACGGCCGGCGCCCTCGACCTGACTCAGCAACCGGCCGACGGCGCGCAGTGAACCAGCGCGCGCGGCGGCCACAGTCTCCAGAATGTTCACCGGGGTCCGATGTGCGGGCCGGCTGGGGACGTGCCACGGCCGGTAACGCCGGCGGCCCCGACGGAACCGACGTGTGCACCAGAACAGACGGCCCGCGAGATCCGGGGCCGCGCATCGACCGAAGCGGCTGCGCTCTTGATCATGATCGCATTCATGAGAATGTTAGTCTTCCAGATCGAAAGTGCGGCTAGCAAGAGAGGGAAACCTTAATGCAGATCAGCGGAAACTCCGCCCTCGTCGTCGGTGGAACCGGCGGCCTCGGGGAGGCCACCGTCCGCCGTCTCCACGCCGCGGGCGCGAAGGTCGTCGTGGCCGACGTCGCGGACGAGAAGGGCAAGGCGCTGGAGTCCGAGCTGGGCATCCGCTACGTCCACGTGGACGCGACCTCGGAGGAGGACATCCTCGCCGCGATCGCCGAGGCCAAGACGCTGGGCCCGCTGCGGATCTCGGTCGACACCCACGGCGGCCCGGCCCCCCCCGGCCGGCGCGGGGGGCCCGCCGGCGCGCCCCCCCCCCCGGGCGCCGGGACGCCGCCCGGCCC
>NZ_JALKFY010000629.1:5761-24498 GCF_023242985.1 Frankia sp. Mgl5
CCCCGCGCCGCGACCGCCACGCCCACGCGGCGGGGCCCGGGGCGGATCGGGGCCCACCCCCCGGGCGCCCCGGCCCCCCGCGGCCGGCTCGTCGGCAAGGACGGCTCGCCGCACAGCCTGGACGCCTTCACGACGACCGTCACGTACTACCTGACCGCGGTGTTCAACGTGACCCGGCTGGTGGCGGCCGCCATCGCCCAGGAGGAGCCGCTCGAGGGCGGCGCCCGGGGCGTCATCGTCAACACCGCGTCGATCGCCGGCTTCGAGGGGCAGATCGGCCAGATCGCCTACTCCGCCGCCAAGGGTGGCGTCATCTCCATGACGCTGGTCGCCGCGCGTGACCTGTCGCCGCTGGGCATCCGGGTGAACGCGATCGCTCCGGGCACGATCCTGACCCCGGCCTACGGCAAGGCCGGCGAGAAGCTGGAGGCCTACTGGGGCCCGCAGGTCCCCTTCCCGAAGCGGATGGGTCAGTCGCCCGAGTACGCCTCGCTCGCCGAGCAGCTCATCACCAACGACTACCTCAACGGCGAGGTCATCCGCCTCGACGGCGCGCTGCGCTTCCCGCCGAAGTAGTCCGGCGCACCGCCGACCGGCGGCAGGCACCCGTCCCGGGTCAGGCCTGCAGACCGATGATGCGGGTCGCGATGATGTTCTTCTGGATCTGCGACGTACCACCCATGACGCTCTGCGAGCGGCTGTAGAGGTAGGTGCCCAGCAGCTCGGCGTCGCGAGTGCCGCCCGCGTCCAGCGAGGCGTGCCCCACCGACTGCTCGACCCAGGTCATCAACAGCTTGTCCAGCGAGCCGTCCGGGCCGTGGCTGAGCCCGTCGAGCTGCTCGGACAGCCGCCGGCGCACGTGCAGGCGCAGCATCTCGGTCTGCACGGCGGCCCACCGCAGCGACTCCGACGGCTCCCCGTCCAGGCGGGCCGCCAGGTTGCGCACGGTCTTTCCGTACCGCGCGGTGAAGCCCAGCGTCGAGGGCTCCCGCTCGTGGCTGACGACCGTCATGGCCAGCTTCCAGCCCTCGCCGGGCGCGCCGACCATCTGGTCGGCCGGCACCGTCGCGCCGTCG
The DNA here is from genome assembly GCF_023242985.1 of Frankia sp. Mgl5. NCBI lineage: Bacteria > Bacillati > Actinomycetota > Actinomycetes > Frankiales > Frankiaceae > Frankia > Frankia sp. Mgl5. Next base: position 6,838 of record NZ_JALKFY010000629.1, read on the forward strand.
AACAGGACCTGGCCGAACTCCTTGGTCACCCCGCTGATCATCGGCAGCGGGCGCTGCTCGATGCCCGGCTGGTGCATGTTCACGATGAATCCGGAGATGCCCTTGTGCCGTGGGGCGTCCGGGTCGGTGCGGGCGAGCACGAGGCACCAGTCGGCGTCATCGGAGTAGCTCGTCCAGATCTTGTGGCCGTTGAGGACGTAGTGGTCGCCCTCCAGGGTGGCCGTCGTGGTCAGGGAGGCCAGGTCGGAGCCGGCGCCGGGCTCGCTGAAGCCCTGGCACCAGCGCTCGGTGCCGTTGATCATGCCCGGCAGGAATCGCTGCCGCAGCTCCTCGCTGCCGTGCCGGCCCAGGCCGATGACCAGGTAGCCCAGGCTCGGCCGCGCCGGCGCGCCGGCGCGGGCCAGCTCCTCGTCGACGATCACGTCGTAGACGGGCGGCAGCTCCTGGCCGCCGTACGCCTTCGGCCAGGAGGTCCCGAAGAACCCGCCCGCGTACAGGGCCTGGTGCCACTGCGCCGCCTTGGCCCAGTACTCGTCACCCGACGTCGGGAACTTCTTCGCGTTCTCGGCGAGCCAGTCCTGCAGCCGCGTGCGGAAGGCGGCCTCCTCCGGCGAGTCACGAAAGTCCAAGGTCGATCTCCTCCAGAGAGACGGGGAACAGCGCGCCGGACGTCAGCGCGCGGCGCAGGAAGACGTGGGCGAGGCACTCCCAGGTGTTGCCGATGCCGCCGTGCACCTGGATCGACGTCTCGCAGATGGTCCGCGCGGCGCGCTCGGTGTAGACCTTCGCGAACCGGCCGGCCCGCAGCGCCTCCGCCGGGTCCAGCTCGTCGACCGCCCAGGCGGCGTAGCGCAGGATGCTGACCGAGCCCTCGATCAGCGCGTGGCTCTCGGCGAGCAGGTGGGCCACGGCCTGGAACGAGCCGATCGTCTTGCCGTACTGGGTGCGTACCTTCGCGTAGTCGCAGGCGAGGGCATGCGCGCCGCGGGCGGCGCCCAGGATGTCGGCGGTGGTGACGGCCAGCGCCAGCGCCTGCCAGCGCTGCGCGGCGTCCGCCGAGAGCTCCCCGACCGCCGTGACGGGGTCGGCGACGGCGGCGTTCGTGCGGGTGAGGTCGATCCCGAACACCGGCTCGCCGACACCGGTCGTCTCGACCCGGTTGTCCCGCAGGCGCAGGGCGGCGCTCAGGCCGCGGGCGTCCACCGCCTCGCCGCCGACGGCGAGCGCCACCGGCTCGGCCGCCGCGCCGGACCTGGCCTGCAGGTCGTCGGCGAGCACGGGCCCGAGGAAGGGGACGTCCACCAGGCCGCGGGCGAACTCCTCCACGACGAGGGCGACCTCGACCCCGGAGGCGCCGTCGGAGCGCAGCGAGCGCCACCCGGTGGCGGCGACCGCCTTCTCCAGCCGCGCCGCGCGGTCGGCGTCGTCGAGATCGATGACCGATCCCGGGCCGAGGTCGTCGGCCAGCCGGGCGGCCGCCTCGCGCAGCTCCCGCTGCTCAGTCGTCAGACGTACGTCCATAGCGCTCCTTGAGGACTCGCCGCAGTACCTTGCCCGAGGGCAGGCGGGGGATTTCTTCCACGAGCTCGATCCGGCGGGGCCGCTTGTAGGAGGCGAGCCGTTCGCCCACCCACGCGACGAGATCCGCCGGGTCGACCTGGGTGCTCGTGCTCGTGCTGATCACGACGGCCGCGACGAGCACCTCGCCGTCGGCCGGGTCCGGCAGGCCGAACACGGCGCAGTCGGCGACCGCGGGGTGCGCGTGCAGCACACCCTCGACCTCGGCGGGCGCGACCTGGAAGCCGCGCACCTTGACCATCTCCTTGACCCGGTCGGTGAGCCGGAGCCACCCGTCCGCGTCGAGGTTGCCGACGTCGCCGGTGCGGTACCAGCCGTCGTCGAACGCGTCCGCCGTCGCCTCGGCGGGCAGGTAGCCGGCCATCAGCGACTCCGCGCGGGCCTGGATCTCGCCGGTCTCGCCGGGGCCGACCGGCACTCCGCTCTCCAGCGAGACCACCCGCAGCCGCACGCCCGGGACGGCCCGGCCGACGCTGTCGAGCCGGGCCCCCTCGAGCGGGTTGCAGGCGATGACCGGCAGCTCACTGGCCCCGTAGGCGGGCACCCAGCCGACGCCCGTGCGCCTGGTGACGGTCTCGGCGACGCTGGCCGTCACCGGTGTCGCGCCCCACATGATGTACCGCAGCGACGACAGGTCGAAGGACTCCAGCGTGGGGTGGGCGGCGATGGCCAGCGCGATCGGCGCGACGGCCATCTCGACGGTGATCCGGTCGGTCTCGATCGAGCGCAGCATCAGATCGAGGTCGAACCGGCGGTGCAGCCGCATCCAGGCGCCGGTCTCCAGCGCGGTGACGATGTTGAGCAGGCCGAGGATGTGGGAGGGCGGGGTAGTGATCTGGATGCGGTCCGCGGCGGTGAGGCCGAGTGCGTCGCGCCAGTGCCCGACGGCCGCGCCGAACGAGGCCCGCGTGTGCCGGGCGGCCTTCGGCAGACCGGTCGTGCCGGAGCTGAAGACCAGCAGCGCGTCGGCGTGCGGGTCCGGTGTCGGGAACGGCCCCTCCCCCGCGCCGATCGGCTCGTCGAGGTGCCACATCGGCAGCAACTCGGCCAGCGCGTCCTGGTCACCGACGGCGTGCGCGGGCTCGGTGACGGCCAGCGCGTGCTCGATCTCGGCCCGCCGCCAGGACGGGCTCAGCAGTACGATAGCCGCACCCAGTCGCCAGACAGCCCGGACGGCCAGTACGAACTCCGGCCGGTTCGAGGCCATCAGCGCGACGCGTTCCCCAGCCCGGACTCCATGTTTCGCCAATCCCGTGGCCAGCCCGTCGGTCAGCGCGTCGAGTCGCTCCAGGCTGTACCGCTGTTCCTCGAAGACGAGCGCGGGGCGGTCACTCACTGCCGCTCCTTTCGGACGGTCACGTCAACGCGGAGGCGGGCACGGGACGACGCAGGTGCTGCGGAAATTATATTCTCACTCCAGCAGAATCTTCATACCAGAAGGAGGCCGTCGATGCCGAGAGCCCCTCTGTTCCAGAGGGCGACCGTCACCCGGACCGTTCACGAGACCGCCGATGCGCGTACCTTCGTGCTCGCTCCGCGCGAGGGATCGTTCACGTACCGGGCCGGTCAGTTCGTCACCTTCCGAGTGCAGATCGACGGCGAGGAGCTCCTGCGCTCGTATTCGATGTCCAGCGCCCCGGAGACCGACTCCGAGCTCATGACCACGGTCAAGCGGGTGCCGGGCGGCCGGGTGTCGAACTGGCTGATCGACAACGTCACCGCGGGCGACGAGGTCGAGGTCACCGAGCCCAAGGGCATCTTCTGCCTCCAGGAGACCGACGTCCCCCTGCTGGGTTTCTGTGGCGGCAGTGGAATCACTCCGATCATCTCGCTGGCGAAGAGCGCGCTGTCGAACACGGACCGCACTGTCCGGCTGCTGTGCGCCGACCGCGACAAGCCGTCAATGATCTTCGAGCGGGCGCTCGCGGAGCTTGTCGAGAAGTACCCGGACCGCCTTTCCGTCGTGCGCCACCTCGACGCGGACAGCGGATTCCTCGATGACGCCGCCGTCAAGGCGTTCGTCGGCGCCGACGGCAACGCCGACTGCTACATCTGCGGCCCCGAGCCGTTCATGGATCTCGTCGAGAGCGCGTTTCCCGGGCCGGGGCGGGTCTTCGTCGAACGCTTCGGCACACCGGCCAGCACCGAGCCCGCCGGTGAGGAGGTCGAGGGAACCGTCACCATCTTCCTCGGCCGGAAGAAGATCTCCGTATCCAGGCGCGAGGGCGAGACCCTTCTCGAAAGCGCGCGGCGCGGCGGCCTCGCCCCGCCGTTCTCCTGTGAATCCGGGACCTGCGCCACCTGCATCGCGAAGCTGGAGGAGGGCACCGCGACGATGCGGGTCAACGATGCCCTCACCCAGGACGAGATCGACGACGGCTACATCCTGACCTGCCAGGGAGTGCCCGACTCGGGCTCGACCGTCGTCCGTTACGAGTGATCGGGCCGGCCGCCGTGCTCGCCCAGGCGAGGCGGCGGCCCGTAGACGGGCTCGTAGCCCGCTACGCGGATCGGGCTGCCGACGAGCCGGAAGTCGCCGGCGGTCACCACGACCTCGGGGGTGGCCGCCAGTGCCTCGGGCAGCGTGCGCACCTTCGCCGCCGGCACACCCAGCCGCCGCAGGCGGTCCTCCCAGTTCGCGGCGGTGTCCGCGGCGAGGGCCGCGGTGACCACCGCGAGGACCTCCTCGCGGCGTGCCGCGCGCTCGGCCATCGTCGCGAAGCCGCTCACCCCCGCCTCGGTGGCGAACGAGCGCCAGAAGCCGTCGTGGGTGACGAACAGGGCGAGGTAGCCGTCCGCGGTCGGGAAGAGCTGGGCGGGGACGTAGTAGGAATGCGCGCCGAAAGGCAGCCGGCGCGGCTCGACCCCGTCGTTGAGGTAGGCCGCCGCGCGGTAGTTGAGCTGGGAGAGCATCACGTCGCGCAGCGAGACCTCGAGCTGGCCGCCGCGGCCGGAGACGATCTGGGCCAGCAGCGCGACCGCGGCGGTGAGGCCGGCGGAGTTGTCGGCCGAGGAGTACCCGGGCAGGGTCGGCGGGCCGTCCGGGTCGCCGGTGAGCGCGGCGATGCCGGTGGCGGCCTGGATCACGTAGTCGAACGCCGGGTCGTCACCCGCCGACAGGCCGAAGCCGGTCAGCGCGACGCAGACGAGCTTCTCGTTGTGCTTGCGCAGGTCCTCGTAGGTCAGGCCGAACCGGCGGATCGCCGACGGCTTGAGGTTGACCAGCAACGCGTGCGCGTCGGCGGCGAGCTCGCCGAGCCGGGCCCGGCCGTCCTCGCTGGTCAGGTCGAGGCGGATGCTGCGCTTGCCACGGTTGATGCTGGCGAAGTAGGCGTCGCTCACCTGCCGGGAGAGATCTCCGCCCGGCGGTTCGAGCTTCGTGACCTCCGCCCCGAGGTCGGCGAGCACCATCGTCGCGTACGGGCCGGCGAGGATGTGGCCGACCTCGAGGATGCGGATGCCGTCGAGCGGTCCGGCGCTCATCTCACTTCCGCCGCGAGGGCGGCGATCACTTCCCGGGTCCGGCGCTTGGACGCGACCAGCTCGTCCCGGTTCTCGCCGATGGGCAGCAGCCGCACGGAGAGGTCGGTGACCCCCGCGTCGGCGAACTGCCGGAACCGGGCGAGGATGGCCGCCTCGTCGCCGGCCGCGCACAGGTCGCCGACGCTCGTCGCGTCGCCCTGGTCGAGCAGCCGCTGGTAGTTCGGGGAGACCTCGGCCTCGCCGAGGATGCGGTTCGCCCGCTCCCGGGCCTTGTCGACGTCTCCCGGCGCGCACAGGCAGACCGGGATGCCCGCCACGATCCGCGGCGCCGGGCGGCCCGCCTCCTGGGCGGCCTTGGTGATCCGGGGCGCCACGTGGTCGGCGACGGCGCGCTCGTCGGCCAGCCACAGCACCGTCCCGTCGGCGTGCTCGCCGGCGATGCGCAGCATGACCGGGCCGAGCGCGGCCACGAACACGGGCAGCGGGGCGATCGGGCCGATCTCCAGCGGGTTGTGCACCCGGAACGTGTCGTTCTCGACGTCCACCGGGCCGGGCCCGTGCAGCGCCACCTGGAGAACCTGGAGGTAGTCCCGGGTGAACGCTGCCGGCTTGTCGTAGGGCAGGCCGAGCATGTCCCGCACGATCCAGTGGTGCGACGGCCCGACGCCCAGCGCCAGCCGCCCGTTGGTCGCCGCCTGCGCGGACAGCGTCTGGCGCGCCAGCGCCACCGGGTGCTGGGCCTGCAGCGGGACGACCGCCGTGCCCAGCTCGATCCGCTCCGTGCGCGCGCCCATCAGCGAGACGGCGATCAGGGCGTCGAAGTCCGAGGGCACCTGGGGGATCCAGGCGGTGTCCATCCCCGCGCTCTCGGCCCACAACACGTCGTCGATCATCCGCCCGACCTTGCGCGCGGAGTCACCCCGCTCCGGTCCGATCATCACGCCGACCCGCACTGGACCCCTCCAGGTCTCGAATGTTTCCGATGTCTCGCTGCGCCCGTGCCCCGGATCAGGACGGGGTGGGTGTCGAGGTCAGCGCGCGGACCTCGGTGACCAGCTGCTCGAGCGGGGTGCCGGTCGGGAACACCCCGGCGGCGCCCGCCTCGAGCAGCTTGGGGACGTCCGCCGGCGGGATGGTGCCGCCGACGACGACGGCGATGTCGGACGCGTCCGCCGCCCGCAGCGCCTCGATGGTGCGCGTGGTCAGCGCGATGTGCGCGCCGGAGAGGATGCTCAGCCCGACGACCGCGACGTCCTCCTGCAGCGCGATGGTCACGATGTCCTCGACGCGCTGCCGGATGCCGGTGAACACGACCTCGAAGCCGGCGTCGCGCAACGCCCGCGCGACGATCTTGGCCCCGCGGTCGTGCCCGTCCAGGCCGGGCTTGGCGACCAGTACCCGCGCCGGCATCAGAACACCACCGGCTGCTGGAACTCGCCCCAGACGTTCTTGAGGGTGGCGACCATCTCGCCCACGGTGCAGTAGGCGTTGGCGCAGTCGATCAGGTTGTGCATCAGGTTCCCATTCCCCTCCGCGGCGCGGGCCAGCGCGTCGAGGCTGGCCCGGACGGCCGCGGCGTCGCGCTCGCCCTTGACCTTCGCCAGCCGCTTCAGTTGCCGCTCGCGGCCTTCGGCGTCCAGTTCGTAGGTGGCGAGGTCCGGCGCGGGCTCGTCGGAGACGAACCGGTTCACGCCGACGATCGGCACCGTTCCGTTCTCGATGTCCTGGTGCAACTTGTACGCCTCGTCGGCGATCATGCCCTGGAGATAGCCGTCCTCGATCGCGCGGACCATGCCGCCGTGCTGCTCGAGGTCGTCCATGATCTCGATGATGCGGGCCTCGGTGGCGTCGGTGAGCGCCTCGACGAAGTACGAACCGCCCAGCGGGTCGGCGGTGCGGGTCACGCCGGTCTCGTAGGCGAGGATCTGCTGGGTGCGCAGCGCGAGCGTCGCCGACTCCTCGCTGGGCAGCGCGAACGGCTCGTCCCAGGCGGCGGTGAACATCGACTGCACGCCGCCGAGCACCGAGGCCATCGCCTCGTAGGCGACCCGGACGATGTTGTTCTGCGCCTGCGGCGCGTACAGCGACGCCCCGCCGGCCACGCAGCCGAAGCGGAACATCGACGCCTTGTCGGCGGTCGCGCCGTAGCGCTCCCGGACGATGGTCGCCCACCGCCGCCGGCCCGCCCGGTACTTGGCGATCTCCTCGAAGAAGTCGCCGTGGGTGTAGAAGAAGAACGACACCTGCGGCGCGAACTTCTCGATCGACAGCCGACCGCGCTCGATCACCGTGTCGCAGTAGGTGACGCCGTCGGCGAGGGTGAACGCCATCTCCTGCACCGCGTTCGCGCCGGCGTCCCGGAAGTGCGCGCCGGCGACCGAGATCGCGTTGAAGCGCGGCACCTCCTCGGCGCAGAACTCGATGGTGTCGGCGATCAGGCGCAGCGACGGCTCCGGCGGCCAGATCCACGTCCCGCGGGAGGCGTACTCCTTGAGGATGTCGTTCTGGATCGTCCCGGTCAGCTTGGCCCGGGGCACGCCGGAGCGCTCCGCGGCCGCCACGTAGAAGGCCAACAGGATCGCGGCGGTGCCGTTGATCGTGAAGCTGGTGCTGATCTTGTCCAGCGGGATGCCCTCGAAGAGCACCTCGGCGTCGGCGAGCGTGTCGACCGCGACGCCGACCCGGCCGACCTCCTCGGTCACCTCCGGGTCGTCGGAGTCGTACCCGCACTGGGTGGGCAGGTCGAGGGCCACCGACAGGCCCGTGCCGCCCTGCTCCAGCAGGTAGCGGTACCGGCTGTTGGACTCCTCGGCGGTACCGAAGCCGGAGTACTGGCGGAACGTCCACGTGCGCCCGCGGTACCCGGCGGCGTAGTTACCCCGGGTGAACGGGAACTTGCCCGGCGCGGGAGGCTCGGTGGCGTGGTCCGCCGGCCCGTACACCGGCTCCACCGGCAGGCCGGAGTTGGTCTGGGCAGAATCGCTCATCGTCGCTTCGACACTTTCTGAAGACGGAACGTCGACACCGGCCCCGGGCCCGGGGCCGCGGCGCTCACCGGGTGCCGGCCGCGCACCGCCTGCCGGCGGCGCGTGTGGGACCCGGACACCTGGTCACCGCAGGTGGTCCTTCATTACCTTTCCCGAGGCGTTCAGCGGGAGGCTCTCGAGGAACTCCACCGTCCTCGGCACCTTGAACCCCGCCATCCTGCCCTTGCTCCAGGTGATCAGCTCGTCCGCGGTGACCGGGGCGCGCCGGACGACGAAGGCCTTGCCGACCTCGCCCATCCGCTCGTCCGGGACGCCGATGACGGCCGCCTGCGCGACCGCGGGGTGCTCGAGCAGGAACCCCTCGATCTCGGCCGGGTAGGCGTTGAAGCCCCCGACGATGAACATGTCCTTCTTGCGGCCGACGATCCGCAGGTGCCCCCGCTCGTCGAGCGTGCCGAGGTCACCGGTGTGCAGCCAGCCGTCGGGGTCAATCGCCTCGGCGGTGGCGGCCGGGTCGTCGAGGTAGCCCTGCATCACCGTGTACCCGCGGACGAGCACCTCGCCGTCGTCGGCGACGGCCACCTCGACACCGTCACAGGCGGTGCCGACCGTGGTCGCGATGTCCTCGAACGAGTCGCCCGGCCTCGACGCGGTCGCCGTCCCCGCCTCGGTGAGGCCGTAGCCGGTCATGATCGACCGGAACGGCAGCTCGTCACGCATCCGCCGGATCAGCTCGACGGGGATGTCGGCCGACCCGGTGACGGCGCACCGCAGCGAGGCCAGCGCGGTCTTGTCCGGCACCGCCAGCAGCGAGTGGTAGAGCGTCGGCGGGCCGGGCAGCATCGTGATCTTCTCGCGCTCGACCAGCTCGATCAGCTTGTCGATCTCGAAGACCGCCATCGGCACGATCGTCGCGCCGCGGATGAGCGCCGCGACGAGGCCCGCCTTGTACCCGAAGTTGTGGAAGAACGGGTTCACGCAGAGGTAGCGGTCGCCCTCGCGCAGGTCGGCGAGTTCGCACCACTCCTCGTACAGCCGCAGCGTCTGCCGGTGGTTCATCATGACGCCCTTGGGACGCCCGGTCGTGCCCGAGGTGAACAGGATGTCGGCGGTCTCGTCGCCGTCCTGGCCCACCGGCCTGTCGAGCGGCGCGCCGCTCGACAGGAAGCCCGACTTGATGTCGACGGCGGGGACACAGGTGGTGCCGGCGTAGACCTGCCCGAGGAAACCCTCCTGGACCAGGACCATCTTGGCCCCGCTCCGGCGGAGGATGTCGTCGGCCTCCTCCGCCTTGTACCGGGTGTTCACCGGCACCAGAACCCCGCCGGCGGTCAGCAGCCCGAAGGCCGCGATGATCCACTCGGCGGAGTTCGGTGCCCAGATCGCGACCCGGTCGCCCTTGCCCACCCCCGCCGCCGCGAACGAGCCCGCGGCGACACGGATGCGGTCGACCAGCTCGGTGTAGGTGAGGCGCAGCGCACCGTCGACGACCGCCTCGGCGTCGTCGAAGCGGTCGGCCGCGCTCAGCACCATCTCCGGGATGGTTTCCCATTTCATCCCGAGATCAGCCTGGCCAGGTTTCCGCCCATGATCAGGGCCTTCTCCTCGTCGGTGAGGTTCTTGAGCTCGTCGACGAAGCTCGCCGGGTCACCGAGGCCCTCGGGGTGCGGGAAGTCCGAGCCGAACAGCACCCGCTCGACGCCGAGCAGCTCGGCGAGGTCGGCCATGTTCTCTTCCCAGAACGGGCTGATGTGCACGTTGCGCCGCAGCACCGACACCGGCTCCTCGGCGAACTGCTGCGGGTACTTCTTGTAGACGTCCTTCAGGGTCTTGATCAGCGGGCCGACCCAGGAGGCGCCGTTCTCGACGACGGCGATCTTCAGGGTGGGGAACCGGGACAGCGCGCCATGGCAGATCAGCGCGGCCACCGAGTCCTCGATCGGACGCCACTGGCCGATCATCCGGAAGACGTCCGGCTGGAACGGCAGGAACTCGCGCTTGTTGCTCTCCCAGTCGTCGGTGTACCGGCTGTAGCCGCTGTCCGAGGAGTGCAGCGTGACCAGCAGGTCGTGCTCGACGACCTTCTCCCAGAACGGGTCGAACTCCGGAAGGCCGAACGACCGCGAGCCACTGAACCCGGGGACCGGCGCCGGGCGGATCAGGATCGCCTTCGCTCCGCGCTCGACGACCCACTCCAGCTCCTCGATCGCCTTCTCGACGATCGGCAGCGTGATCACCGGAGTGGTGAAGATCCGGTTCTCGTAGTTGAACTGCCACGTCTCGTACAGCCACTCGTTGAGCGCGTGGATGACGATGTGGGTCAACTCCGGGTCGTCGCTCATCCGCTCCTCGAGCAGACTCGCCAGCGTCGGGAACATCAGCGTCCGCTCGATGCCCTGCTCGTCCATGAGCTCCAGGCGGGACTTCGGCTCACGGAAGGCCGGGATCGAGCGCATCGGCTTACCGATGATCTCCCGGTAGGACTTGCCCTCCGGGTTGCCGATGCGGAAGTAGTCCTCCTGCGCACCGGGCCGGGCGACGACCTCGAAGGTCGGATTGGGGATGTACTCGCTGATGTGACCCCGGACGGCGATCTTGGTCCGGCCGTCCACCTCGACGTACCGGATCGCGCCCTTGAACTCTTCGGGCAGGTACTTGGTGAACGCGTCCTGGGTCTCGTACAGGTGGTTGTCCGCGTCGAAGATCGGGTACGGCGGCACTCGCGTAGACATTGAGATCCTCCCTTACTGATAAGGAGAACCCTATTCTCTTCCCTGCCCAGCCGCAATGTGTCCCGATGGGTCCCCCTGCGGGATGGCGCGCAGCTCCCGGCGGAGCACGGCCTTCTGGATCTTACCGCTGGGCGTCCGGGGGAAGTCCTCGATCGCGCGAAGCTCCTCGGGCCACTTCTGCCGGGCCAGACCGGCCCGCGCGAAGTGCGCGCGCACCTCCTCCAGTGTGGGCAGCTCGCTCCCGGGCTGCAGCCGCAGGATCGCGGCGGCGTGCTCGCCGAGCCTGGCGTCGGGGGCCGCGACCACCGCGACCTCGGCGACACCGGGCATCGTAAGCAGCACCTCCTCCACCTCGAGCGCGCTGATGTTCTCCCCGCCGCGGATGATGAAGTCCGCCTTGCGGTCGACGATCGTCAGGTAGCCGTCGGCGTCGAGGACACCGACATCGCCCGTGCGGTACCAGCCGTCGGCGTCGAAGACCTGCTCGGTCAGGGCCTCGTCGAGGTAGCCGAGGCAGAGGTCCGGGCCGCGGCTGAGGATCTCGCCGTCGGCGTCGAGCCGGATCTCCACCCCGGGCAGCGGGTCCCCGTCGGTGAACAGCCGCTTCTCCGCCGGCGCGGTGTGGCGCGAGCCGGTGATCGACGGATGCTCGGTGCTGCCGTAGGACCGGAAGACGGTGATGCCGAGCTCGTCCAGCCGGGTGGTGACCGCCGCCGGGACGGACGACCCGCCCAGCCCGGCGTACCTCATCGCCGGCAGGTGCTGCTCGGGCGAAAAGCTCGGGTGGTCCAGCAGGCTCGTCACGAAGTAGGTGGCGCCGCCGCCGACGGTCAGCCCGTCGCTCACCGTCAGTTCCAGGGCCCGGGCCGGGTCCCAGACGTCGGCCAGGTTGATCGGCCGGCCGTCCAGGACGGGGATCAGGAACGCGTTCAGCATGCCGATGAAGTGCCCCACCGGCGCGGCGGTGAGCTGGCGGCCGCGGTCCGGCGGGTAGAGGCCGGCGAGCTGGCGCGTCTCGAAGCCGAGGGTCTGATGGGTGTGGATGACCCCCTTGGGGTCACGGGTGGTTCCCGAGGTGAACGCGATCACCGCCGGGGCGGCCGGATCGGTGGCGATCACGCCGGGCAGCGGGGCGTCGGCGAGCAGCTCGTCGAAGTCGCGGCCGACCACGCCGACGACGGGGACGTCCCGGCTCAGGTCGGGCTGGTACTCCATCCGCCCGAAGCCCTCGGCGGTGACGAAGACCTTGGGTGAGGTCCGCTCCAGGATGTAGCCCAGCTCTTTGCGCCCGTAGAAGTGCACGACGGGGACCACAACCGCCCCGAGGAAGGAGGACGCCCAGAAGACGGCGGCCGCCTCCATCCAGTTCGGCAGCTGGAAGACGACGACGTCACCGGGGCCGACGCCGCGGGCCCGCAGCCCGGCGGCGAGCCGGCGGGCGACCTGCTCGACGTCGCGGAACGTCCCGGACCACGGCCGGACCGCCGAGTGGACGCGGAACTCCGCGTCGGGGGTCGCGCCGAGGCCGGCGGCGAGCAGGCCGCCCAGCGTCTCGGGCGTCCACCACCCTTCGTCCTCGTACCGTTTGACCAGCTCAGGTGGGATCGTGCGCATGACGCGAGCTCCGATCTCTGACGATACCTAGACTCTTTCAGGCAGAGAAGACAAGTTCCACCTCTCCCCGCGACCGACCGCGGCGGCGGCACCTGCGGACGGGTGGCGGGACGGCCGTGCACGCCGCCGACAGACCCCTGCCAGCAGGCCGGAATGGTACTCTTCATTACAAAGAATCGAATTCTCGGCCGCTCGTTGGCCGTGGACCGTTCCTGAGCCGTGGAGTCGCGCCCGTGATTGATCTTGAGCTGGATGATGGGCTCGCCGTCATCACCATCGACCGGCCGGAGGCGCGCAACGCCATCTCGCTGGCGACCATGGGCGAGCTGGAGAAGGCGCTGGACGCCGCCGCGGGCGCGAGCGCGCTCGTCATCCGGGGCGCCGGCGACCGGGCCTTCGTCTCGGGCGGCGACCTCAAGGAGCTCGCCGCACTGCGCACCGAGGACGAGGCCACCGGCATGGCGCTGCGGATGCGCCAGATCTGCGACCGGATCGCGGACTTCCCCGCCCCGGTCGTGGCCGCGCTCAACGGGCACGCGCTGGGCGGGGGCGCCGAGGTCGCGGTGGCCGCGGACATCCGGATCGCCGCCGACGACATCAAGATCGGTTTCACCCAGTCGACCCTGGCGATCATGCCCGCCTGGGGCGGCGCCGAGCGCCTGGCGGACCTGGTCGGGCGGGGCCGGGCGCTGCTGCTCGCCGGCACCGGTGTCACCCTCGGCGCGGCCGAGGCGGAGCGGCTCGGCCTGCTCGACCGGGTCCTGCCCCGCGCCGAGTTCGACGCGGGCTGGCGCGCGCTGGCGAGGTCGCTCGCCACTCCCCCGGCCCGGGCGATCAAGTACGTCATGAGCGGCGGGGTCGGCCCTGAGGAGTCGGCCCGCACCTTCGCCCGGCTGTGGGTGGCCGACGAGCACTGGGCAGCCGTCGAGCGGGCGACGAAGCGCACCCGCTGAAGCTGTCACTGTCGCGGGCGGCAGGCTCAGGTGACCGCGCCGGCGCCCTTGAGCTCGATGATGCGGTCCCAGTCCAGACCCAGCTCCATGAGGATCTCCTCGGTCTGGGCGGCGAACTCGGGGGCGGGTCCGAGCTCGGGGGCGGACACGTCGAACTGGACCGGGCTGGAGACGAGCTCGATCTCCCCGGCCGGGAGCAGGTACTCGTTCGCCCGGATCTGAGCGTCGCCGCCCACCTGCAACGAGTCCTGTACCGGGGCCCACGGCCCGGACAGCGTGGCCAGCCGCTCGGTCCACTCCGCCAGGGTGCGGGCGGCGAACGCCTCCCTGAGCAGCTTCACCGCCTCCTCGGCGTTGGCCGCGATCAGCTCGGCGGAGGCGAACCGCGGGTCGTCGGCCAGCTCCGGGCGGTCGATGTGCCGGCAGACGTCCGGCCAGTACCGGCCGGCCTGCAGCATGACCAGCGAGAGGAACCGGCCGTCGGAGGTCCGGTACAGCGCCGACAGCGGGTTGGGTGAGGCGAGCGAACCCGGCTCGGGGGCCACCAGCGGCTCGTCGAGCAGGAGCGACAGTGCGATCGACTGCCCCATCGCCCACAGCCCGCTGCCCAGCAGCGAGACGTCGACGACGGACGGCTCGCCGGTGCGCTCCCGCCGGAACAGGGCCGCCGCGATCCCGCCGGCGAGGTTCGTGCCCGAGATCGTGTCTCCGTAGGCCGGACCGGGCGGCGGCGTCATGCCGTCGCGGCTGCGGGGGGTGATGCTGGCCGCGCAGGAGGCACGCGCCCAGAAGGCGGTCATGTCGAAGCCGCCCTTCTCCGACTCCACCCCGCGCGGGCCCAACGCGCTCCCGCGAGCATAGATGATCTTCGGGTTGATCGCGCGGACGTCCTCGACGTCGATGCCGAGGCTGCGGCGCGAGCGTGGCAGGAAGCTGGTCAGGAACACGTCCGCGCGCCGGATCAGCTCCTCGAGGACCGCCTTGCCCTCCGGCTTCGACATGTCGAGGCCGAGGCTGCGCTTGCCGCGGTTCGCGTGCTCGATGTTCGGGTTCGGGCCGTCGCCGACCTTGAGATTGCCGGTCTGCTTCAGCCCGCGCTGCGGGTCGCCGGTGACGGCGTGCTCGACCTTGATGACCTCGGCACCCCAGTCGGCGAGCACGCCGCCCGCGGACGGCACGAAGCCGTACATCGCCACCTCGAGAACCCGGATCCCCTCGAGCGGCTTCATGCGGCCGCCCGCGCGATCGTCCTGTGCTTCATGTGCTCCTCCAGCCCACGGCGCCGACTCCCGGGCACCCGCCGTCGGAACCGGTGCGCGAACGCCCGCGCGTCGTCCCGCGCGGTCGCGCCGGCCGGGTCGACGTCGCCGGGTGGTGGGGCGCGGACCGCCGCCACCTCCCGATGCCCGGAAAGGATGACTGAAAGTTACATTCTCGAGACAAGCGAATCAACCGTCCGGTCGGTGAGAACGAACCGGTGCCCCCGCCGGCGGGGGCACTCGGCGGCCGCCGACCCGCCCGATCGCGCCCCGCCGACGTCGAGCCCAACCACGCCGCGCACCCGGGTGCCGCGTCCCGGAACCGCGCCGCGCCGCGCGGTTATCCGAGCGCGGTGGCGAAGATCTGCGGGAGGTCGACCGTGGTGCGGATGCCCGGCGCGGCCGCGCAGACGGTGGGAACGGCGTTGACGGCACGGTTGGCGGTGTACGCGGGCGCGACCGCCGCCATGCGCTCCATCGGGATCGGGAAGCGCAGGTCGATGTCGAGGGGAGCGTCACCCTCGACGGCGACGTGCCAGCCGGTGGCGCGGATGTCCCAGTCCTGCTCGATGTCGGCGGTGCAGTACCAGGTCGCCCGGAAGCTCATGACCTCGCGGCCGCCGCGCAGGCCCGACACCGTCAGCCGCTGGGCGACCACCGTGCCCGCCTCCAGCGTGCCGGCGGCGATGTGCACCGGCTTGGCCGAGGTCCCCACATCTCCGGAGGCCTCCAGCCCGTCGAGCGGCATCCCGAGCGCGTCGGCGACGAGGTTCAGCGAGGGGCCGAAGCTGGTCTTGCCGTGGGAGAGGCGGCCCTCGTCGAACTCGCCCGGTGCCTGACCGAAGCCCATCACGTCGAACAGCAGGCCCGGCGAGTCCCGCCGTGACAGGTCGGCGAACTCCGCGATGGCCAGCCGGTCGAGCCGGCGCTGGATGGAGGACAGCACCAGCGGAAGCGCCTCCGAGATGAACCCGGGGCTGCTGCCGGTGCTGTGGATGGAGCTGCCGCCCTGCTCGCAGGCCGCCTCGACCTGCTTGCGCACCTCGGGATCGATGTCCTCCAGCCGGTGGAACTCGCCGCGGGTCGTGACGATGTTCGCGCCCGAGGCGAGGATCCGGCTGACCTCGTCGACGTCGAAGTACCTGGGCATGTAGAGGACGCAGTCGGCGCCGAGCGCGAGGACCTCGTCGGCGTCGGCGGTCGCGGCCACGCCGGTCGCGCCGACGCCGGCGAGGTCACCGGCGTCGCGGCCCGCCTTCTCCGCCGAGTGCACGAAGACACCGGCCAGCTCGAGACCAGGGTGCTCGATGACGGCACGTAACGCGTACGTGCCGATGTTGCCGGTCGCCCACTGCACGACCCTGTGCTTCCCCATGGTTGTCATCCCCTCCTGGACGCCGGGACGCGTGGCCTCGGGCATGACGGCGAGCCCGACATGCCCTCGACAGCCGCGCCGGCGGCGTCGTGTGACGGCCGCTCCGGTGTGACGACGACGTTGACGGCCGCATCAGGTGACAGCTGCGTCGATGTGACAGTCGCGTCGATATGACACCGGAGTCGGTATGGCAGACGATGTGATGCGAGCACCGGCCACCGCGCGCCGGCCGACGGAGACCAGCGCCGACACGACTCGCGCCGACAGGGTCGGCGAGGAGCCGACGAGCCGGGGTACGGGAGAACGACCAGGCCGGGGCGCCCGTACCGCCGGTCGACCGCGGAACGAGGCGCGGTCTGTGCTCTGCACCACAGCGTAGGCTCGGCCTGACACGGCCGTCAATATTGTCGCGACTACGGCCGAATTGTCGCGGGCGCAGCTCGTCGTGGGTCCAACTCGTCGTGATTCATGACGCGGCTGCCGCCACGGGCACCTCGACGGCCGCCATCTCGAACACTCGTACAGGAGGATTCGTGCTGCTCAACGGAAGGTCGGTTCTGGTCACCGGCGGTGCGTCGGGCCTGGGCCTGGGTACCGCGCGGGTCCTGCTGGAGCGCGGTGCGGCGGTCACCGTCGTGGACCTGCCGTCGTCCCCGGGCAAGGACGTCGCCGCCGAGCTCGGTGTGCGTTTCGTCGCCGCGGACATCACCGACACCGAGCAGTTCGAGGCGGCGCTGGACGAGGCCGAGACCGCCGGCCCGCTGCGCGCCGTCGTGCACTGCGCCGGCCGGGGCGGCGACCGCAACCGCATCCTCGACAAGCAGGGCAACGCCGGCCCGCTCGACAGCTACGCCGACGTCATCCGGATCAACCTGGTGGGCACGTACAACGTCGTACGGCTGGCCGCGCAGCGGATGGCGAAGAACGAGGAGCTGCTCGACGGCGACCGTGGCGCGATCGTGCTGACCGCCTCCGTCGCGGCCTTCGAGGGCCAGATCGGGCAGACCGCCTACGCCAGCGCGAAGGCCGGCGTGCGCGGGATGACGATCGTCGCGGCCCGGGACCTGGCGAGCTGGGCAATCCGGGTGAACACCATCGCCCCGGGTGTGTTCGAGACCCCGATGCTGGGCCGGCTGCGCGACGACATCCGTGACGGCCTGGCCGCGGGGGTGCCGCACCCGAAGCGGCTGGGCACGCCGGCCGACTTCGGCCGCCTGGCCACCGACCTGCTCGAGAACTCCTACCTCAACGGCGAGGTCATCCGGCTCGACGGCGCCCTGCGGATGGCGCCCCGCTGACACCGCGTCGGTGCCGGCGGCGACGCCGACACCGCGTCACCGGTCGACAAGCCGATCACCAGCTACCGAGAGAGCTCCTGGCCTCTGCGACGGCGACATGAGAGTGTCGTCACAGGCGTTGCGGGGTGTTTGTGCGGCTCCGTCCGAGCGTGTCGGCGAGCCGCGGCCGGCGGCGTCCGGCGGCAGCCCGTCCCGGGGGCACCCGACACGGGCGCCGGGCTGTCCCTGGACCGACTCGAGTAGAAGCTGGTATCGACGTCAATGTTAAATACTTGTCGGCCGGCAGGAACGCCGACCGCTTCCTGGGCGGGAGAGTGTTCATGACCGCGGTGATGCAGGGTGTACGGATCCTCGAGGTCGCTGAGCACACGTTCGTACCCGC
>NZ_JALKFY010000630.1:0-24391 GCF_023242985.1 Frankia sp. Mgl5
CGGACCGAAGCGAAGGAAGCAGCATAAAGCTGGTATAGTCCGTCTACGTCGGTGTCCGAGAAATGGGCAGCACCTCATATCTCCGACCCAGGTGCAAAGTAGCGGTGTCACGGACGGGAGTCTGGGGCCACCGCCAGGAAGTCGATCAGGGAGACATCGTGAAGCGCATCGGGATCATCGGCGTGGGTGAAATCGGCCGCGCTATCGTCGAGGGCCTATACGGCGGCGCCGAGGAAGCACCGGAGATCTTCCTCTCTCCCCGCGGGGCCCGCACAGCCGCCGAGCTGGCCCAGCGCTATCCGAACGTGCGGGTGTGCGCTGACAACCAGGACGTGGTGAACCGCTCCGAGGTAGTGATGATCGCCGTCCGCCCGCAACACCGTTCCGAGGCCCTTGCCGGTCTCCGGGTCGACAGCACCAGCGTTGTGGTCAACGTCATGGCCGGCGTCAGTACCGGTGAGCTGCGCCAGATACTCGGCACCGACGCTCCGCTGGTTCGGGCCATCCCCTTGCCCGCCGTGCGCGAGCGCCGGTCCGTTACCGTCACGTGGCCCTCCCAGCCGGTCGTGGACGCCTTCTTCGACCGCCTCGGCGGAGCGCTTCCTGTCGCGGACGAAGCGGCCTTCAACGTCTTCTCCGCGCTGACGGCTACGTTGACCACCCATTACTGGTACCTGGCCACGCTCACCGCCTGGGCCGACCGGCAGGGCGTTCCGTCCGAGGACGCGGTCCGCTACATCCGCGACCTCTTCCAGGGCATCGGGCGCTCCTTGGGTGACGAGACCCGGTCCCTGCACCAACTCGCGGCCGACCACGAGACACCGAAAGGAATCAACGAACGCATCCGCACCACGTGGTTCGACACGACCAACTCCGATGCTCTGGAGAGGGCACTTGACGCACTTCTCTCCGACCTCAAGTAGTTACGTGGACGGAGACGGGCAGTCAGCGATGTACTGCCGTCGCTGCACGTGACTTCCGGGGAGCGTCGACTGTCGGCGTTAACGGTCGTGGCGGTTGGTGATTTTTCAGTTGGTGGTGGTCGGGGTCAGGCGGCCTTCGAGCGTGATCGCGAGGGCGTTGAAGGCGGACTTCCATATGATCATCCAGCGGGCCCTGCCACGGCCGGTGGAGTCTAGACATCCCACTGAGCTAGACATCCCACTGAGCTAACGGTCAATCGGCGATCTTCTGCTGGTCGTAGGTTCGTCTGCCGCTGCGGGTCCGGATCAGGTTCTGATGGGTACGCGCGAGTACCTTGAGCGCCTCGGCCAGCTCGCCGTCCCCGGCGATCGGACGATGATGAGCCCGGCCGGTGCGGACCAGGGCCGCGAAGACTTTCGCGTCCCCGGCGTCGCTTTTCGCCCCCGAGGTGACATGACGTTCCCGGTGACGTGCCGCGGACAGTGGGTTGATCGAATACACCTGGTAGCCCGCCGCGACAGCGCCCCAGTCCACGGCCCCCGGTCCGTTTCGATCCCGGCCACCACCGCCGACGCGTCCCCGGCCTCACCGAGGTGATCAGCGATCAGCCCGTAGAGCTCGGCGATGCCCGCCGCACCCTCGGCAGCTGCCGGCGGACCAACCGGTGTCCGGTCTCGACCTGGACCTCGATGTCGTGATGGGCCTCGGCCCAGTCATCTCCGACGAACAGCGACCCCGCTCCCTCCCAGCCAGCGATCACGAAGCAGAGCCCTCGGGAAAGATCACGCACACGCTAATGGATCAGTGCTCGACGGCACGACATCCCACCAGTCGTCTCGCCTTCCCTCGATGTCATCGCGTGTCCTTGGCGAAACCGATCCCTTGACTGCAAAGGTAGTCTTGCTATAGCAATACGACATGTTCGGCTTCTCGGGTCGGGTCGTTGTGGTCAGCAGGGGGGCGTCGGGATCGGCTTCGGCATCGACTCCCCGTGCGAGCCCCCTCGCGCCGGCGCTGCAACTTGACGTCAGCGGCGCCGTTCCGCTCGAGACCTCGGCCGGCCCGGTCATCGAGCACCTCCGTCAGGTCAACGCCTTCATGCCGCCGACCGAGGCGTGAAGGTAACGGCCGCATTCCCGTCGCCAATATCGACATCCTCGTCGGCGGGGCGTGGTCGCCGCCCTGCGATCCGCCCGGCCCTCGGAGTCAGAACAATCAGCCCTGCTGCCCAGGCGATGGCAGGCAGGCCGGCCCGATCCGGCGGACCGGTCAGGAGAGCGCTGAACGGGCTCGCCAGAGCCGGCCACACCGCCGGATCGATCACACCGCGACAAACAGTTTGCTGATCGAATATTCGATCAGCAACGCGCCACATGACGCCGCTGAACACACGTGCCGAGCTGGAAACCGGCGCGCTCGACCAGCTCTACGAGTCCTGCGACGAGCGACACGGCGACTATTGCCCGCGAACCTGTGGCTTGGATTAACCGAACGAAGCGCGACGAAGAGGAGAAGGCCGCAATGTCACTCAAGAGCCCTTCCGAGACAAGGACGAAACAGGGGATGCTGGTAGTTGGATTAGGCCTGATCCTGGGCCTACTCTTACCGGTCTCGGCAAGCAGCGCACAGACGGGCTCCTCCGCCGACGCCGCCAGGGGTGGCCCTAATGGAATCGCCGAGGTCAACGTGGCAAATGTCCCGGACCGGGACAACGGTCAGCCTGCCGTAGCCGCCAGTCCGAAGAACCGGAATAATGTGGTCGTCGTCTCGACGAACCACAGGCCGGGTGTCGGTACGCCCGACAAGTATCACTGCTTCGTTACCTACTCCAGGGACGGAGGTGCGAACTGGACCGAGGTGCCCTGGCCCTATGGCGATCGAGCCATGTGCGGCGACCCAAATGTGGTCGTTGACACACACGGGATCTTCTATCTCGCCTTCAACCGGTTGGGCTGCGAGCCAGGCGTGCCCACGAGCGGGTCACCTGGCAACTGCAACGGGGTTCCGAACCACGTGGGGGTCGCCAAGTCGCTCGACGGTGGACGCACCTGGTCTGATCCCGTGGACACACCCCTCGTCATCTCCAGTACCCCGAGACTGAGGGTGGACACGGCCACTGGTTGGGTCTACGCGATCGGCGGATCCGCGCCTTCTGCCCCCCACGCGGTTTCGGTCAGCAAGGACCGCGGCCTCACCTGGGGCCCGGCTGGCATACTTCCTTCACAACCGCTGGGTAACCAGGTGGCCGTCCACGACGGAATCCTGGCGACGGCGACTGGGATGACGGTGGTCAACGGGAGCCAGCTCGTGCCGGCGGAGCTGACGTTCTACGTAAGCCGTGACGGCGGGCAGACCTTCGCCTCCTCCCTGGTGACCAACAGCGCGGGCACCCCGGTGCCGCCGGCCGCCGGTGCGTTGGTGCCGAATCCGGGAGCCGAGGTGACCGACCCCATTCCGTGGGTCTCGGCCGACCCAACCCGCTCGGGTCGGTTCGCGGTCCTGCTGCCCAGGGGCGACAACCTCGAGGTGTACATCACCAAGGACGCCGGCCAGACGTGGACCGGCCCGACCGTGATCGCCGCTCCGGGCGCCGTCAAGCCGTGGATCGAGTACGGCTCGACGGGCCTCCTCGGTGTCATGTGGCGGACCGTCGCCGTCGACGTGTTCTCCGTCGTCTCGTTCGACCACGGAAAGACGTTCAGTAAGCCGCTGAAGGTCAACCAGGCGACCCAGCCATACGGCTCCGGACGAATCGAGGGCGACGAGTGGTCCCGGATCACCCTGGACGGCAAGTACGCCTACATCACCTGGGCGGACGCCCGCGCCGACGGCAGCGACATCGACGGCATCGTGAGCCGGGTGCCGGTGTCGCGCTACTAGTGCAGCCACTGCCGGCTAGGTGGTGACTTCGAGGGCAACCAGCCGAGGCTTCACCCGGCCCTGACCCGACCATGGAGGTCGCCGAACAGGCTCTCCATGAGGCCAGCTGTCGAGCGGCCCGAGGTGGGCAACCACCCCGGGCCCTCTCCAGATCCGGACAAGGAGATTTCCACCATCCAGTTCTTCCGTGCGGGAGGCCAGGGCTGATCAGGTCTGGACCGTCGGCATACATCGCAGGTCTTACCCGGCGGAATAATTCAGCCCACGGGCTCATGCGCGTGCAATCAGCCACCGGCATTAATGATGTTGCCAGGTGGGCACGACGAGGGATGGGAGCACGTGTTGCGTTCGGAGGAGCCAGGGCGCGGCAGGCCCCCGGTGGTTACTGGAAGGAAGTCGATGACTTGGCCGTGCTGGTCGACGGCCCTGTACAGGCAGGCCCATCGACCGGCGATCTTGATGTACGTCTCGTCAACAAACCACCTTTCCTCAGGAGTGTGCCGTCAGGGCCGGGCTGCGTCGGCCAGCAGCGCTGTGAACCTCTGGGCCCATTGGTAGATCGTGACATGGTCGACGTCGATGCTGCGCTCGGCGAGCAGCGCCTCAATGTCCCGGTGCGAGAAGGCGAAGCGCAGGTTCCAGCGAATCTCCTGTTTGCCGCCGGACACCGGCGTCCACGTGTACGGATGCACCACGCCGCCGTCCAGACAGAGAAACGAAGGAGGAGTATCCGGGATGGACTCCGCTCTCGTCGCCGTGAAATACTTCTCGCATATTGGGATCACTGTCACCGATCTTGCCATCTCGGTCCAGTTCTATTCGACGACCCTCGGCTTCAGGCAGCTTTTCAGTGACATCCAGGAGAGCTGGACCCGAATAGGCATGGGAATCGGGGATATCACGCTCGAACTTTTCAGCCCGCACCCCGGGAGGAAAACCGCAGAGGCTGTCGACTCCTTCTATCCGCAGCAGTTTGGTCAGCCCAAGATCGCTCTCACGGTCGCCGACGTCGAGGCCACGTACGAACGTCTGGCCGCCGCGGGTGTCACACCGCTGTGCCCCGTCACGACGACCCGGGTGTCGCGCTTCTTCTTCATCAGCGACCCGGACGGCACACCGATCCAACTACATGAGTTCACGGGCGGGCTACACAGGCTCTCCGACCTTTTTTCCGACGAGCACGGAACGTGACGTCACCGCAGGCGGCGTCCGGCCCCGCCGTCGACGGCGGGGCGCAACGCGATTGGTGTCGCCCGCACGGTGACTGTCACACAGTCTTTAGCTGCGTCCCAGGCGTGCCTTCGTCGCGCCCGGCTAGAGCAGAACACGCCAAGCGATATCGATGAGCGGGCTACGGAACCGACACTGTCTGTGTCCGCGAAAGGGGAAACCAGTATGACGAGTGTAGGCATCGCCACGGGGGCGGGACGCGGGATGGGCGCCGCCTGTGCCCGCCTACTCGCCGACTCCGTCGACGTCCTGCTCCTGGTCGATCTGGCCGACGAGCTCATGGCCGAGACGGCAGGCACCCTGCGAACCGGCGGCCACCGCGCCGAGATCGAGACATTCCCGCTCGACATCACCGACACCGCCGGCCTGAGCCGGTTGGTGGGGCGGACCACGGAGCTCGGCACCCTGCGCGGGGTCGCACATGCCGCCGGGATCTCACCCACCATGGGCGACTGGCGACGAATCCTTCACGTCGACCTCGTCGGCAGCGCACTTCTCACCGAGGCGCTCCTGCCTCTGGCCGCCCCCGGCACCGCCATCGTCTGCTTCGGCTCCCTCGCGCCCACGTTCCTCCCCGAGACCGCCGACCCGGCGGTGGAGGCCGCACTCGCCGTACCGCTCGCCCCGGACTTCCTCGACCGCATCCGGGAGGCGGTCGGGCCGACTATCAAACAGCCCGGCATCGCCTACACGTGGGCCAAGCGCGGCGTTCACCGGCTCGTGCAGCGTGAGGCGATCCGGTTCGGGCGGCTCGGGGCGCGGGTCTGCTCCGTCTCCCCGGGCATCATCGACACCCCGATGGGTCGTCAGGAAGCCGCATCCCGCGACACCAACGAAAGGATCGCGAGGCAGACTCCACTCGGCCGCGAAGGCCGGCCCGAGGAAGTCGCCGCCGCGGTGGCCTTTCTCCTGTCCGACCCGGCCAGCTTCGTCAACGGCATCGACATCCTCGTCGACGGAGGTGCCCGCGCCGCCCTCCTCGAGACAGCGGGCCGATGAGGGGAGGGGACGGCCGCCAGGCTGTCCCCTCCCCTCAGGACACGCCGGGATCGTTTTTCTGATCCAGTACCAAGCTAGGAACGAGCGCCGGTGGACGAGCGGATTCCCCTGTGGGACGGCGAACTGGCCGTCGCCGAAACCAAGCAGGTTATCGCGAAGGGCGCGCGGACCCTGCCGTTCAGTCAATCCTCGGAGAAGATCGGCTTCCCGGCGATCACCCATGACCACTGGGCGCCGCTGTTCTCGGCGATCAACGATGTCAATCTGCCGCTATGCATGCACCTCGGGATCGGGATATCCCCGGCGCCGCGGAGCCGCCGGTACTGGTCGGCTGAGGCATTGCCTCCTGACATGAGCCGGCCGGGTCGACGTGCGCGCAGCCGCCGTCGGCCCAGCAGTCAGCACACGCCAGCCGTGCACCCCGGCGGGGATACGCGAGCCGAGACACCGCGCACATTCCGTCGCGAACGCCTCGTTGATAGTCTGCCCGCATGCCCGCCATCAGACTGGGTCATGCCCTCGTCGACCGGGTGGAGGAGCATTTCCTTCCGGTCTCGCTCCACGCTCTCACCAACGACGAGTCACTCATCTCCCGCCGCGTCGCCCCCCTGCCCGACGGATTCTTCGACCCGGATTCGAAGAACTTCCGTTTCTCGAACCACAGCTGGTTACTACGGGTCGACGGACTCACTGTCCTCATCGATCCGTGCACCGGTAACGGCCGCACGGGACGCGGGCCCTACTTCGACGGCCTGAATCTTCCCTATCTGGAGCGGCTTGCCGCGATCGGGGTGACGCCCGACGACGTGGACATCGTCTTCTGCACACATCTGCACCACGACCACTGCGGCTGGAACACTCGGCAGGACGGCAGGGAATGGGTGCCGACCTTCCTCCGGGCGGCCTACCTGTTCGTGGATGACGAGTACCGCCGCTGGGACACCGCGAGCACGGCCATGCACCCCAACGAGTTCAATCCCAACGTGTTCGACGAATGTGTGCGCCCGGTCGTGGAAGCGGGACTGGCGAAAATCGTCCCGATACCCCACACGATCTCGCCCAGCCTGACCATCGAACCCGCCCCGGGCCACACGGTCGGACACGCGATGCTGCGGCTCGTCTCCGGCGGTGTACGGGCCTACTTCACCGGGGACGCGTTCCACCACCCCGTTCAGCTGACCCGTCCGGAGCTTCACCTGCCCGGATGCGACGATCTGGCAACCGCGATCGCCACCCGGCGGGCACTGGTCCGCCGGGCTCTCGACGAGACTGCATTCCTCTTCCCCGCCCATTTCCCCGAGCCGCACTACGGCCGCCTCGCGGTCGAGGTCGGCGCCCCCACCGGGGATGAGGTGTACTTCGAGCCCGGCGGTGCGCCCGCGGGCTGACCGTCAGCCGCCACGGCGCACGTGGATGAACTCGGTCGAGGCGAACTCCTCACCGGTGCGTCGCAGGGCCCCGTCGAGGACCACGACGGTGAGCGCGTGATACTCCTTGCTCCCGTCTCGCCCCGTCGGGCTCGTCGTGGGCAGCGTGTCCAGTACCAGGGACGGATCCGACGTCAGCCACACGTTCTTCCGCTCGAGGAACTCCTCTGCTGCGCAGGTCGGCAGCCGGCGGCAGGAGTCCGGGACGAGGTCCAGCACGCTCTGTCCCGGCTGGATAGTCACCCCGTCCAGGAACATCGCAAAGCGGTCCCCGGGACGGGCGGCGGACCGCTCGGACCCGGACGGAAATCACCGGGGTCACAGGGGTATCGAGACACCGCCGCTGGTCCGGCTGAGATGCAGTTCCAGCCGGATGAGCGCGGACCCCGGGGGGATGTCGAAGACCAGCCTGCCATGGGTCGACGCGCCCGGACCCATCGTGTCCCAGATCGACTCTCCGGGTAGATAGAGGCGGGAGAGGAAGTCGGCCGTGTGCCGGCCGCCGGCGGCGTCGTACCCGAACTGGTCGGTGCTCTCCAGGCGCAGCTGCCCGGGGCCGAGGTTGCGGACGGTCAGCGTCACCAGGCAGAACTGGCCGTTCGGGTGGTGGGCCAGCATGCCCAGCCCGAGCTGATCCACCCCGCACTCGACGCCGTCCACGATGAACTGCAGCGCGTCGTCCCGGAACCCGCCCGGATCCGACCGGACACCCGCGGAGGCTGGCGACGCAGAAGTCGGGGCGCCGGCCGGGCGAGCGGCCGCGCCAGTCCGGGGTGTGGTGGGTCGGGATCGCCCTTCGTCGCCATGATGTGCCACCAGCCACCCCGTCGCCACAAGGACGGCCAGGATGCCCACGACGGCGGGCTTTCGCGACCTGCGTCGCCCGCGGCGCGTCCGGCGAGTTCGCGCGTTCATCCTGGTAGGCCGCCAAGATCCGACGGCGGACCTGGGCATCCGCAGCGCCGGATCGTTCACCGGGGCCGCCGGCTGGCATTCGATCAGCCCCAGCAGCAGGCCGCGGGCGTCGGGCCGGTTGGCCGGGTTCTTCACGAGCGCGGCGCGGACGAGATCCGCGACCTGCTGATCGAGGCCGCCCAGGTCGGGCTCGGCCGTGGCGATCCGACGCGCGATGTCGGCCTGCCTCTCATCGCCGAACGGGTGACGACCCGTTCCCGCGTAGGCGATGAGGATGCCCAGGTGAACACGTCTGCCGCGGGACCGATCAGCTCGCCGGCGAGTTGCTCGGGAGACATCCAGCCCGCCGAACCGAAACCCCAGATGGTCGGCCGGGCGCCGGCGCCGGCCAACGGCTGGGCGATTCCAAAGTCGATGACTCTGGGGCCGGACAGGGAGAGGATCACATTGCTCGGTTTGAGGTCGCGGTGCACGAGTCCGGCATGGTGGATCGCGACGAGCGCGGTCGCGACACCGACGGCCAGGCCGGTGAGCGTGGACGAGCGCAGCGGCCCTTCGCTTTCGATGACCCGGTCGAGGCGCACGCCGTTGATGTATTCGGTGACCAGGTAGGGAGCGAACGCCTCCGGGTCAGCGTCGAGGACCTCCGCGGTGCAGAACGATGCGACGCTGCGGGCGGCCTCGGTCTCCCGTCGGAACCGACGGCGGAACTCCTGGTCCCGCGCCCGGTCGGACCGGATTACCTTGACCGCGACCGACCGGCCAGCCGGATCGTGGGCGAAGTAGACGGTGCCCATGCCACCCGTCCCCAGCCGGCTGACGAGGGTGTAGGGACCGACGGCGGACGGCTCGTGGGGCAGCAGCGGCTCGCCAGGAGTCACGCGGCCGTCGGTGGACGGAGCCGCCGTCCTGCGTGTTCCCGGGGGCACGGGGGTCAGCGGCCCTCGTCCGGTCTGGGTTGTGCAGGTATGACCAGAATCGCACCCGCCGCCGCGGCGACGTGTTCCTCCTCCGAGGCATACATCCCAGGTCGTACACCGACCGGACAGATCAGTCGCCAGGCTCATGCGCGCGGGCACCGCCGCCCGCGTTAATGGAGTCGTCATGGACGACCGAGTTGAGGGGAAAGTACGGATGATCGCGTGATCGAGGCTGCCGGGCCGACCAAGCGTTATGGCAACAAAGTGGTCGTCAACGACCTCTCGTTCGTCATCAGGCCGGGGCTGGTGACCGGCTTCCTGGGGCCCAACGGGGCGGGGAAGTCCACCACGATGCGGCTCATCCTCGGGCTGGACCGGCCCACCGCCGGAACGGTGATGGTCAACGGGCGTCCGTATGCCAAGCACTCGGCGCCGATGAAGGAGCTCGGTGCCCTCCTGGAAGCCAAGGCAGTACACACCTCCAGGTCGGCGTACAACCACCTGCGGGCTCTCGCCGCGACACACTCGATCCCTCGGTGGCGCGTTGATGAGGTTGTCGAGATGGTCGGTCTGCGCGACGTGGCGCACAAGCGCGCCGGAGCCTTCTCTCTGGGGATGGGCCAGCGTCTGGGCATCGCGTCAGCGCTGCTGGCCGATCCGGCCGTGGTGATGCTCGACGAGCCGGTGAACGGTCTGGATCCCGAAGGTGTGCGGTGGGTGCGCGAGCTGCTGCGCGGCCTCGCCCGTGAAGGGCGCACCGTGCTGCTGTCGAGCCACCTCATGAGCGAGATGGAGCTGACGGCCGATCACCTGTTGATCATCGGCAGGGGACGGCTGCTGGCCGACATGTCGATGGAGCAGATGTACCAGTCCGCGAGGACCAACCGGGTGCTGGTTCGCACTCCGCATGCGGAGTACCTGCGCACTGTGGTGGCCGGGCCGGGGGTCCACGTGACCCCGGAGGATCACGAGACGCTGATGATCGATGGCCTCGACGTGCGGCATATAGGAAAGATCGCGGCGGACCGGGACGTGGTGCTCCACGAGCTGACGCCGCAGCGGGTCGCCCTGGAGGACGTGTTCATAAAGCTGACCGCGGACGCGGTGGAGTACCAGGCGGGCACACCCGCCGGCGCCCGCCCGCGGACTGGATCGAGGGTGGCGGCATGACCACGGCGACCGCCGAAGCCGTGCGCGCGGGAGCGGGCAGCCAACCGGTTCCGGTCAGCCCGGTCCGGCTGCGACGCGTGATCCACTCCGAATGGGTGAAGATCTCGAGCCTGCGGTCCACCTGGTATCTGCTCGCCTTCACGATGATCGGCATGGCGGCGGTCGGGGCGATCGCTTCGGCGGTCAGCGCCGCGGACTGGGACTCGATGAGCCAGAGCCGGCGCGCGACGTTCAGCCCGGTCGATGTCAGCCTCAACGGGGTCGCCCTGGCGCAGATCCTCATCGCGGTGCCGGGGGTTCTGGTGGTGACCGGCGAGTACACCACCGGGATGATCAGATCCTCGTTGGCCGCCGTGCCACGCCGGCTGCCGCTGCTGTGGGGCAAGCTCGTCGTGTCGGCCGCGTTGTCGTTCGGGACCGGCCTCGTCGGCTGCCTCTTCTCCTTCTTCCTGGGGCAGGCGTTGCTCGGCTCCCACAACACCGCCCTGGGCGGACCGCACGCGCTGTCGTCGGTGCTCGGCGCGGCGTTCTACCTGATGACGATCACCGTCCTCGCGACCACGCTCGGCTTCATCCTGCGCGCGACCGCTGGGGGCATCGCCACGGTGCTGGGAGCGCTGATGGTGCTCCCGGTGATCGGCAATGCGCTCCCCCAGAGCATCCAGGACGGTCTCCTGCCCTACCTGCCGAACAACGCCGGGAACGCGGTCTACGCCACGCACCCCTATGACTCCGCCCTGTCGGGAGGGACAGCCCTGATCACCCTGTGTGCATGGGTCGCGGTGGCAACGGTGACCGCGTCCGTGCTGCTCCGCCGCCGGGACGCGTAGGGTTCGGTCCGAGGTCGGGTGCCGGAACCGGCACGGAGTCCGGAGGAGCAGGGGGCTTCCCGTGGGCCGGTTGGCCGAGACGTGGACCCACGTGCGGCAGCGATGGCCGTGGATGGCCAGCGTGCCGGTTCCACTCCTGTTGGAAGCCCACACCGTCGGGGACGCGGTGAGGATCGGGTTGTCGTGGTGGGGGTGGCTGTTGGCGCAGGGGCTGTTACTCCCCCTGCTGCTGCGGCGCCGCTACCCGCTCGCGGTCTTCGCGATCGTGGCCGGGATGGTGCTGGTGCAGGACCTGACCGAGGCCCACCTGACGGCAGGCTTCGCGCTTCTGGTGGCCGTCTACAACGTCGCCGCGCACGCTCGGCGCCGGTTCCGGATCCAGGCCGGTCTGCTGCTCGAGACGGTGCTGATCGTCGCCTCGCTCCGGCTAGCTCCCGCCGGCGACAGCTTCCTGATCTCCCTTGTCTTCCTCAACAGCCTCGTCGCGGCCGCGGTCTTCCTCGGCACGACGGTCCGCACGCGCCGCCAGTACCTCGAGTCCTTGGAGGAGCGAGCCGAGCGGGCCGAGCGGGAACGCGACCAGCAGGCCTGGCTGGCCGCGACCGCGGAACGCACCCGGATCGCGCGCGAGATGCATGACGTGATCGCCCACAGCCTGTCGGTGGTGATCCGCCTGGCCGACGGAGCGGTCACGGTCAATCGCACCGACCCGGACAGCGCGACCTCCGCCATGGAGCAGGTCGCGGTGACAGGCCGGCAGGCGCTGGCTGAGATGCGCCGCCTGCTCGGTGTGCTCCGCGACGCGCCGACGGCGGGAGTCAGCTTGGTGGTGGAGATGGCGCCGTCGCCGGGCCTGGCCCACCTTGACACCCTGCTCGACGACGTCCGGGCGACGGGTCTGTGGGTGGAACTCACGGTGACAGGCAGCCCCCGGGTGCTGCCCGGCACGGCCGAAGCGGCGATCTACCGGGTGGTGCAGGAGAGTCTGACCAACGTCCTCAAACACGCGGTGAGCCCGACCCGGGTCGACGTGGAGCTGCGCTGGCGCGCGGACCGGGTCCTCATCAGGGTCCGCGACGACGGCACCGTCGTCGGACTCCCGGGCGGGGCCAGCGGCCATGGTCTGCGGGGCATGTTGGAACGGGTGGCCCTGTACGAGGGCGACGTTACCTGCGGGCCGACATCACCGCGCGGGTGGGAAGTGAACGCCACGATTCGGGTGAACGGAGCAGTTGCGTGACCACCAATGTGGTCATTGTGGACGATCAACCCCTGGTGCGGCTGGGTTTCCGGATGGTGTTGAACGCCACCGATGACATCCGTGTCGTCGGTGAGGCCGGCGACGGCGCGACCGGCGTCCGCGTCACCCAACAGCTCACCCCCGATGTGGTGCTGATGGACATCCGCATGCCAGGCCTGAACGGGGTCGATGCCACGCGCACCATCTGCGCCACGGCCGCGACCAGCCGGGTCCTCGTCCTGACGACGTTCGACCTCGACGAGTACGCCTTCGCCTCGTTGAAGGCGGGCGCGAGCGGCTTCCTCCTCAAGGACGTGCGGCCCGACGAGCTGCTCGGCGCCATACGCGCGGTCGCCGCCGGCGACGCCGTCGTGTCCCCCCGCATCACCCGGGAGCTACTCAACCGTCACGCAGCCAGCCTCCGCACAGCCGAGGAGCGCGCGGACGAGCCGGATCCCACCGCCGCGCTGACCCCCCGCGAGCGGGAGGTCCTCCTGGAGGTGGCGGCGGGCCTGACCAACGCCGAGATCGCGCAACGTCTGGTCCTGGCCGAAGCCACCGTCAAGACCCACGTCACACGCATCCTCAGCAAGCTCGATCTCAGAGACCGTGTCCAGGCTGTGATCTTCACATACAAGCACGGCCTGCCCCGTCGCTGACGGCTGGACACTCGACGCTGGACACCTGGTGCGCGGTCACGCGCCGGGTGTCCAGCGAGTGCCGCCGCTTCCCGGGTGGGTCCTGGCGGCATCGGCCTAGCTTTCGCTTCCGGGAGAGCAGGTCGGCTCGACCTGCTCCGTGGGCGGGACCACGTTCTCGGCCGTCGCGATGAGCAGCACGTCTGAGGCGTTCGTGGTCGCCCTGACCAGGTTGACCTCGAGAGGAAGGCCATCCGCCGGAATCGGGATCGAGGGGAGAAGCTTCCCCAGACCGAACGGGATGTCGAAGGTGACGTCCTGGTTCAGGCGCACCTCGGATGGCACCAGATCGATCTTGTTGTCCTTCACCTCGAACGTGGTGACACCAGCCACCTCCTGCGTGCCGACCACAGGCAGGTCCGCGCTTCCGGAGATCTCGACCTGACGTCCTCCGTCCCGCGGTGTCACGTGTAGGTGGCCGGGCTTCTTGGCGAGATAGACGTTCAGGTCGTCATAGCTCATCCGGACGGTGGCCCGAACCTGGTCGATGGAGAGTTCACCCTTACCCCTGGTGATCATTTTCAGAAAGGGGACGCGGATCCCCTGGAGACTGATCTGCACCAGGGATATCCGGGGACCTGGGGACGATATCCCCTCAACGGTGAGGCTGAGGTTCTCCAGATCTCCGGTCAGGATCTGGGTAATGAACGGGAACCCCCCGATGTTGATGTCGCGGACGACCGGCGGGGCGGCGCCACAAGCGATGGTCTCCTCCACCGCCGTCACGAGCTGTTTCTTCATCTGGCTCTCGGCCACCGCGACCAGGATCCGATCGCCGACCGGGAACAGCACCAGGAGGAGGACCAATGCGACCACGAGCATCCGACGGCGGCGGAGGCGGGCGAAGCGACGGGGCCTCGTGGTTGATCCATCGGCCTGGGTTGCGCCGAACACCCGGGGTTCGTCGTGGTCGACGCTCCCAGCATGGACGGACCTGTCGTCGGTAACGCCGTACCCGGTGTGGCCACCGGGCTCGGGCCTCGTAGCTCTACTGTCAGGTTGCTCCGTGGACCCGTGGGCGTCCACCATCCGCACCGCCTGCTCTTCGCGCGCGCCTGTCGTGACGATCCATTGATACAGATGGCAGCGATCTCACACATGCGACCGGAGACTGAACCAGCTGGTCATCCGTACGACCTCCGACGTACGGATGACCAGCCGACTCACTCCGCCTACATCTCAGGTCGTACACGGCCGAAAAGAATCATCCTCCAGGCTCATGCGGACTGCACCGAGGTGCGTGTGAATAGAGACTTCATGAGAAGCACGCCTTGGTGGCTGATCCCGCCGCGCGCCCTAGGGTGGTGCGGGGGCGGTCGACTCGACGTCCCTCTCCACTGCCCTCGGCGACAGCGCCGAACGGCCGCTCGGCCACGTTCCCGGCGAATCGCCACGCCCACCAGGCGATCTGGACCTGACCTACGTGCCGCCACGCCCAGCGAGCAGCTGCCAGAGAAGCCGAGTGGAGGATCGACGATCCGCACGGTCTGCACTCGGCCGGCCGACAGCACACGGGCATCACAGCGGCAGAGGCGAAAGGAAGCCCAGGTGGAGCGGACCATGCTGAGCGTGTTCAGCCCAGCAGGCGAGGTAACACTGACGGGCGACGGGCTATGCGTGGTGGGCCGTGCGCGCGGCGCCGACATCGTCATCCGGGACAGCAGGGTCTCCCGACGCCATCTTGTGCTCGAACCGATGACCGACGGCTGGCTCGTACGGGACATCAGCTTGAACGGGCTGTGGCAGGCCGGACGACGCATGAGCGACATCACCACGGTGGGCATGGCCGAGGTGAGGTTCCGGCTCGGTGCCGTGGATGGTCCCGCGATGGTCCTCACGCCCCACTTGGTCGGCGTGACTCTTCCCACCATTGCGGCAGGTCCCTCGGTGGCCGGGGCTGACTCCGACGACCATCCGCGGCTGCACCCGCTTTGGCCTGGAACGCTGCGCCTGGGTCGCTCGTATGGCAACGACATCACGGTCCCGGACCTGCTCGCCTCACGGCACCACGCCGAACTGCACGTGACCGGCGGAGACGTGGAGCTCGTCGACCTCGGCTCGGCCAACGGGACCTTCGTCAACGGCCAGCGCGTCGGCGATGCCCGTATCGGTCAACGAGACGTGATCGCGATCGGCCATCATCTCTACCAGCTCGAAGGCGACTCGCTGGTCGAGTACGTCGACTCCGGGGACGTCGCCTTCGAGGTCCAAGCGCTGTCGGTGTTCGCCGACTCGAAACAGCTCCTGCATGACATGACGTTCCGGCTGCCGGGCCACTCGCTGCTCGGGGTGGTCGGTCCCAGTGGGGCAGGTAAGTCCACCCTGCTCAACGCTCTGACGGGATTTCGCCCGGCGGACCAGGGCACCGTTCGCTACGCCGGTCGGGACCTCTACGACGAGTACGACGAACTACGGCGGCGGATCGGGTACGTGCCGCAGGCCGACCCGCTGCACGCCCAGCTGACCGTGGGTGAGACGCTGAAATACGGGGCGGAGCTGCGCTTCCCGGCAGACACGACAGCGCGGGAACGCCACGCCCGCGTCGAGGAGGTTATCGGGGAGCTCGGCCTGACCGCACACGCCGACACCTCGGTGAGCAGACTCTCCGGAGGACAGAAGAAGCGGACATCGGTCGCGCTGGAGCTGCTCACACGTCCGTCACTGCTGTTTCTCGACGAGCCGACTTCGGGGCTCGACCCCGCGAACGACCAGTCGGTGATGGAGACGCTGCGGGATCTGGCAAAAGGTGGTGGGGCCGGATCCGGGGACGAAGGCGGCCGAACGGTCATCGTTGTCACGCACAGCGTGCTGTTCCTCGATCTCTGCGACTACATCCTGGTCCTCGCGCCCGGCGGTCATGTGGCCTACTTCGGACCGGCCAACGACGCGTTGCGCTACTTCGGCCGCGAGGACTTCCGTGAGTTCGCAGCGGTCTTCCGGGAACTAGAACGTACCCCGGGCACCGAACTGGCCGCCCGGTTCCGCGCCTCGGAATACTTCGTGCCGTCCGCCGTCGTCGCACCGACCGCGCGAAAGGCGCCCGCGGACCTGCCGAGCGTACGCCAGCAGCCGGTCGTCCGCCAGCTGGGGACGCTCACCCGCCGATATCTGCGGGTGGTCCTCGCCGACCGCTCCTACCTGCGCCTCATCATCGCGTTCCCGTTCCTGCTCGGCATCATCCCGCGCGCCATTCCCGCGCCCGACGGCCTGGAACCCGTGCCGGGCGCGCCCAATCTGAACGCGATGAAGGTGCTCGTCGTCCTGCTGCTGTGCGCGTGTTTCATGGGCATGGCGAACTCCGTCCGGGAGATAGTAAAGGAACGCGACATCTACCGCCGGGAACGGACCATCGGCCTGTCCCGCACAGCCTACCTCGGCTCAAAGATCCTCGTCCTTACGTGCATCACGACTGTGCAGTGCGTGATCTTCACACTCATCGGGATTGTCGGGCGCACCCCACCGGATGGCTCCGCATTGAGCTCACCACTGCTGGAGTGCCTGGTCGCGATCATCGTGGCCGGGCTGGCATCAATGATGATCGGGCTGCTGGTGTCGACTCTCGTCGACACCGCGGACAAGGCGATGCCCGTCCTGGTGCTCGTGACCATGGCGCAGCTCGTGCTCTCCGGCGGTCTGGTGTCGCTGTCCGGGCGCGTGGCGATGGAGCAGATCGCCTGGATCGCCCCCGCCCGGTGGGGCTTCGCAGCGCTGGCGTCCACCGACGACATGAACAAGGTCTCCATGCTGGGAACCGAGGCTCTCCGCATGGACCCGGCCGACCGGTTCTGGCAGCACAGCGCGGACGTCTGGGTGCACAACATCGTTCTCGGCGTGGTCCTCATGTTCGCGACACTTGTGCTGACATCGCTGACCCTTCGCCGCATCGATCCGAAGGTGCCTCGGTAGGCCGGCCCGCCCTGCAGGCCGCCTCGGGACGGGTCGAGGTGAGGTCACCGACGCGGCGTTGGCACAGATCGAGCCGGTTGTTACCCACCCAGCCGGCACGCGGTGGCCGCTGGGCTGATCACCACGCAGCGGAATCCTGTGGAAGATCCGCACCGGAGCCCTTGGCGGGACCTTCCCGAGCGGTACGGGAAGCGGAAGACGCCGTCAGCCGTGTCCTGTGGGTCGGCTTGCCTGCTTGTAGGTGGGTGGGCGACCGCGTGCCTGGCGGGTGGCGATGGCTGCGGCGCGGCTGGCCCGTCGGCCCAGGTTCAGGATTTCGCTGACGGGCACTGGTTGGTAGGGGCCGGTGATGCTGAGCGCGAGCAGAGCACGTCCGGTGGGGTCGAAGATCGGTGCGGTGACGGTCTTGAAGGTGATCTCGCCGGAGTCCGTGAGGTCGTCGAAGGAGAGCAGCATTTCGTCGGTCTGGTTCATTGCCTCGGCGAGGATGTGTTCGGCGTTGTCATCGGTTGGTTCGTTCCGGACCTGGCTCATTGCTTTCATCACTGCGGGTGCTGCGATCGCGGGCAGGGGGACGCTGAAGCCTCGGGTGCGGGTCTCTGCCAGGACGCCGCGGTAGAAGTCGGCGAGTGGAGGGGGGACAGCGGCGCGTTCCAGCCAGGCGCGGACGGTGTCGTCGTCGGCCCAGGCCATGAACACTGCGCCGATCGGTGCGAGTAGCGGCGAGCGGTCGCCGGGGTAGCCGATGCTCGGCATGGGTGGTTGCGGGCCTCGACGCGCCAATAAGATCACGTCTTTCCCCGCGACCGCGCTCACTCCCGTCTCGGCGCCGAGCTCCTTCGCGAGGATGTCGGCCTGCTCGATGGCGGCCTCGATCGCCGGGTGCTGCTCGAGCGCGGCGAAGCCGGTCACGGCCAGTGCCGGCCCGAGGACGTAGGTGCGGTGGGCGGGGTCGCGTACCACGAACCCACAGTCGGTCAGTACCGCGAGCGTGGCGTGTGCTGACGCGATGTTCATCCCCAGGTGCGCGACCAGCTCACTGATCGTGAAACCGCGGGAGGGATGCGCGGTGAGGAACGAGACGATGTCCGCAGCGCGGGCGGAGGCGGGTGCGGCACGGGCCATGGAACGACCGTAGCCGACCCGATCCCTTGACAGCAATTCACTTTTTGCTATAGCAATGCAACGTGTTCAACTTAACGGGACGTGTGGTCCTGATCAGCGGGGGGAACGCCGGGATCGGTCTGGCCTTCGCCCGTGGCATCGCCCGGGCTGGCGGTGACGTCGTCATCTGGGGCCGCCGGGCGGAGAAGAACGCCGAGGCGGCCAGGGTGCTGTCCGGGTTCGGCCACCGGGTCCTGGCGCAGGAGGTCGACGTCAGCGACGAGGACCGCGTGGTGCGGGCGATGGCTGAGGCGGTCGAGGAGATGGGCCGGGTCGACGGCGTCATCGCCAACGCGGGGATGATGCGCAACGAGCGCAGCTTCCTCGACATGACCACCGAGGCATGGCACAGCCTGCTGGCGGTGAACCAGCACGGCGCCTACCTCACCGTGCGCGAGGGCGCGCGGCACATGAAGGCCCGGTACGACGCCGGTGACGCCGGTGGGTCGCTGCTGTTCTGCGCCAGCCTCTCAGCGTTGACCGGCAGCCCCGGCATGCAGCACTACAACGCCTCCAAGGGCGCCATGGTCGCCATGTCGCGGGGCATCGCCGTCGAGGCGGGCCGCTACGGCGTCCGCTGCAACGTCGTGTGCCCCGGGCACACGACGAGCGAGACAGTCCAGATCCCGGCGGGCAGCCCGTTGTCCGACCGCATCCTCGCCTACAACCCCTCGGGCCGGATCGGCACCCCGGACGACTTCGAGGGCATCGGCGTCTACTTCATGAGCGACTGGTCGCGCTTCCACACCGGCGATCTCGCGGTCGTCGACGGCGGGTGGATGGCGAACGCCGGCAAGACCAACATCAGGGAGCTTCCGCAGTGGCCGTGAAAGTGCTCCGCGTCGAGGGAATGCGGGAGAACCGGCGCAGTCCCGAGGAGACGAACGCGCTGGAGTCGGCCGAACGCCGCCCGGTCGACATGAGCGTCGGCCGCGTCCTCGACGCCGCCAGAACCCAGACCGGCCTGGACGACTTCGGGCCCGTGGACTTCACCGAACGGCTCGGCCGGCTGCTGGACGAGGTGGCGGCCGACGACAACGTGTGGCGGGCCCACAAGGCGATCTTTGTCGACCACTGCGTCAAGGCCGCGGTCAACCGCCTGCTCATCCAGGACTACTGGACCCGCCACCCCGATGCGCTCGACGTGCGGATCACGCGGCCGATCAACGTCGTCGCGCTGCCCCGCTCGGGCAGCACCCACCTGGAGAACCTGGTTGCCGCGGACCGCAGGCTCCGTCACCTTCCGGTCTACCTGGCGGCCCAGCCGGCGCCGCGGCCGGACGAAACACCCGCGCCCGGTGCCCCGGACCCCCGGTGGCTCCGTTCCGAGGCGCGGTGGCAGAACGTCAGCAAGAACGAGATCATCGCGGCGATGCACGAGCACTCGCCCGACCACGCGTGCGGCGAGAACGAGCTGCAGCTCCCCGACTTCGCCAGCTACCAGTGGGAGTGGCTGGCCCAGGTGCCCGGTTTCCGTGACCACTACCTGAGCCACGACCAGACACCGCACTACCGGTACATGCGCGACGTGCTGAAGACCATCGCGCACCAGTTCCCGGACGAGCGGCGCTGGATGGTCAAGTCGAACCAGCACAGCGAGCAGCTGGTCCCGCTGCTGGCCGTCTACCCGGACGTCACCGTCGTGATGATCCACCGCGATCCCGTGGCGACGTTGCAGTCCCTGCTCACCATGCGCGGCCTCGCGCTCAAGAACAGCCAGAAGCAGCCGGACATCGACGCGCACGTCGAGTACTGGGTGAGCCGCATCGAGCAGATGCTGCGTAGATATATGCGCGACCGCCAGCTGGTACCGAGCGGGCAGCTCGTCGAGCTGCAGTTCGCCGACATCATCGCCGACGACGTCCGGGCCGCGACGCACGTGCTCGAGCGGGCCGGCCTGCCGGTGACCGACGAGAGCGTCGCCGACATCCGCGGCTACATAGCCTCCCACCCGCGCGGCAAGCGCGGCCGAGTGGTCTACGACCTGGAAGGCGACTTCGGTCTCGCCGCGGACGAGCTGCGGGAACGGTTCGCCTTCTACACCGACGCCTTCGCCATCGCGGCCGAGGCGGGAAAGGGTGGCGCCCGGTGAAGCAGCCCCTGAACGCCCTCATCGTCAAGGAGGGGGAGGGCCAGCAGGACGCCGTCCCCGTCAATGACCACATCTTCACCTCGAAGGGCATCTCCAACAGCTACCTGGTCACCACCCCCGACGGCGACGTGCTGATCAACACCGGCATGTACACCGAGGCGGAGCAGATCAAGGCCCGCTTCGGCCGGGTGAGCTCCGGCCCGCTGCGAGTGATCGTCTTCACCCAGGGCCACCCCGACCACATGGGCGGCTGGTCCCAGATCACCGCGCCGGGCGTCGAGACGATCGCCCAGGCCAACCATGCCGACGTCCGCGAGTACTGGCGACGGCTGCAGCCGTTCTACTCCAGCCGCAGCACCCACCTGTGGAAGCGCGACATCACCGGCGTCGACCGCACCTACCAGCCGCCCGAGGCCGTGGTCACCACCACCTTCCTGGACAACCACGCCTTCACGCTCGGCGGGCGCCGCTTCGAGCTCTACTCGACTCCGGGCGGCGAGACGACGGACTCCCTGGTCGTGTGGCTCCCCGACGAGCGCACCGTGTTCACCGGCAACCTCACCGGACCACTCTTCGGGCACATCCCGAACCTGTACACGATCCGCGGCGACAAGATCCGCGGCTCGCTGTCGTACATCCACTCCGTCGACCGCGTGATCGGGCTGGAGCCGGAGGTCCTCGTCACCGGGCACGGCGAGCCGGTGCGCGGGGCCGAGGAGATCCGCCGCCGCCTCACCCAGCTGCGCGACGCCACCGAGTACCTGCGCGACCGCACCATCGAGGGCATGAACGCGGGCGTCGACCTGTGGACCCTGATGGGCCAGATCACGCTGCCGCCCGAGCTGGCCATCCCGCAGGGGCACGGCAAGGTGCCCTGGATCGTCCGGGCGATCTGGGAGGAGCACACCGGCTGGTTCCGCTACGAGTCGACCACAGAGCTCTACGACGTGCCCCCCTCCGCCGTCTGGGCCGACCTGCTGGACATGGCCGGCGGGACCGGCCCCCTGGTCGAACGGGCCCGGGCCCACCTGGACGCCGGCCGGCCGGTCGAGGCACTGCACCTGATCGACATGGTGCTCTCCCGGGAACCGAAGGATCCCGAGGCCCTGCGGATCAGGCTCGGCGCGCACGAACTGCTGCTCGAGCGCAGCGGCCGGGAGAACTTCAGCGAGGTCCGCTGGCTCGAAGCCGAGATCCGTGACCTCCGGGACATGCTGCCATGACCCATCCCCGGCTCTCGGTCAGCGAGATGTGCACCTACCCGCAGCCCTTCGCCGACGAGCTCGCGCTGTGGGACGAGCTCAGCCTGCGCCACGTGGGCCTCGTCGTCGCCAAACCCGACGACTACGGACGCGCCGCCGCGGTCGAGGCGCTGCTGGCGCGTTCGTTGACGGCCACCACCGTGATCACCGGCAACTTCGACCTCTCCGCCCCCGAAAGCTGGGACGCGACCCGCGAGCGGATCAACAGCGCCGTGGATCTCGCGGCCCAGGTGGGCGGCTGCACCTACTTCACCCCTGGACGGCGCGACGGCCGTTCCTTCGACGAGCTCGCGGCGGCGCTGGCACGGGCGGTCGAACCCTGCGCGTCCTACGCCGAGTCCCGCGGGGTCCGGCTGGCGATCGAGCCCTCGCTGCGCACCGACCAGTCCTTCGTCCACACCCTGCGCGACGGCATCGACGTCGCCGACCGCGCCGGGATCGGCCTGATCGCCGACATCGGGAACTGCTGGGCGGAACGCGACGTCGAGGACACCGTCCGCCGGGCCGGACCGCGCCTGGCGGCGGTCCAGATCTGCGACGCGGTCTACGGCACACCCTCGAAGCCCTCCCCCGGCGGCCGCGTCGTCCCCGGTGACGGAGACCTCGACCTCGCGTCGTTCGTCGAGGCCGCGATCGACGCCGGATACACCGGCGCCTTCGAACTCGAACTCGTCGGCCCCGCCATCGAGGCCGAAGGGCACATCAGCGCCACCCGGCGCGCGGTGGAACGCGCGAGCGGGCTGCTTGAGGAGGTCCTGACGTGAGCCGTGCCATCGTCTTCAACGGCGACGAGACCTGGGAGGAACGCGACCTCCCCGTCCCCGACCCCCAGCCCGGCGGCGCCGTCCTGCGCGTCGAGGCCACCGGCCTGTGCCACAGCGACATCGACCACTTCCGTGGCCACGTCCACACCTCCTGGGGCGGTGCCTTCCCCTCCATCGCCGGCCACGAGATCGTCGGCCGCGTCGAGAAGATCGATTCGGCCACGGCCGAGGCATGGGGGGTGGCGGAAGGCGACCGGGTCGCCGTCCGTGAGCTCCTCATCACGCCTGAGGGGTACCGGATCTACGGCCACGACTTCTCGGTGGACGAGGGCTCGGGCCTGTACGGCGGCTTCGCCGAGCACCTCGAGCTGTTGCCCGGTTCCCAGGTCTACCGCCTGCGCGAGGATCTCCCCGCCGACCAGCTCACGGTCTTCGAACCGCTGAGCTGCGCGGTCACCTGGGTGGCGCCGGTCAGGAAGGACGACGTCGTCGTCATCGAGGGGCCGGGCCACATGGGGATGGCGACCATCGTCGCCGCCCGTGCGGCCGGAGCCTCGACCATCATCGTCACCGGCACGGCCAGGGACCGCTTCCGCCTCGACTGGGCACT
Source organism: Frankia sp. Mgl5 (assembly GCF_023242985.1). NCBI lineage: Bacteria > Bacillati > Actinomycetota > Actinomycetes > Frankiales > Frankiaceae > Frankia > Frankia sp. Mgl5. Next base: position 23,032 of record NZ_JALKFY010000630.1, read on the forward strand.
GCGCGTCGGCGCCGACCACACCGTCGACGTCGAGTCCGAGGACCCCCTCGAACGGGTCCGCGAGCTCACCGAAGGCCGCATGGCCGACGTTGTCATCGACGCCGCCGCCGGTAATCCGGTCACCGTCAACCTCGCCATGGACCTCGTCCGCAAGGGTGGGCACGTCGTCATCGCCGGGATGAAGGACCGCCCCCTCGAAGGCTTCCACAGCGACTGGATCCCCACCCGACGGATCACCCTGCACCCCGGCGCGGGCCTCGACACCGAGGCGGCCGTCGACCTCATCAACGCGGGCAAGGTACCGACCGGTGAGCTGCTCGGCGACACCTTCCCCCTCGAACATTTCGAGGACGCCTTCGCGCTCCTGACCCGCAGGACACCCGGCCGAGACTCGATCCGGATCGCCCTGCGCCTCACTTAACGGCGGTCTCGAGACCAGCGGCTCAGCACTGGTTTCTCGCCGGGGTGTCCGGTCAGCGGGGACGTCACGGGACGCTGGAACCCCTGTCGTGCGCAAGGCTGCCGTCACAGCGTGGGTGGAGCGGTTCCGCTCGACTTCCCACCCGCGGCCGCAGGCGCACTCTGTAACGGCGATGGGACCCGGTCCGAGGGGACGCTCGACACGCGCCCCCTGATGGAAAGAAGTCCATTCATGAGCACTCCACTGATGTCGAGAATGACGCATCTGCAGCGCCTGGAGGCGGAGAGCATCCAGATCTTCCGGGAGGCGGTGGCGGAGAGCGAGCGGCCGGTGATGCTGTACTCGGTCGGCAAGGACAGCTCGGTGATGCTGCACCTGGCGATGAAGGCGTTCTACCCCTCGAAGCCGCCGTTCTCCCTGCTGCACGTGGACACGACCTGGAAGTTCCGGGACATGTACGAGTTCCGCGACAGTGTCGTCTACCAGCTCGGCGTCGAGCTGCTGGTGCACCAGAACCCGGAATGCGTCGAGCGGGGGATCAACCCGTTCGACCACGGCTCGGCGACGCATACCGACCTGTGGAAGACCGAGGGTCTCAAGCAGGCGCTGGACAGGTACGGCTTCGACCTGGCGTTCGGTGGCGCGCGCCGCGACGAGGAGAAGTCGCGGGCGAAGGAGCGGGTGTTCTCGATCCGCTCGGCGCAGCACCGGTGGGATCCCAAGGCACAGCGGCCGGAGCTGTGGCGTCTCTACAACGCACGCACGCAGCCCGGGCAGAGCGTCCGCGTGTTCCCGCTGTCCAACTGGACCGAGCTGGACGTGTGGCAGTACATCCACCGGGAGAAGATCCCGATCGTGCCGTTGTACTACGCGGCGCCGCGCCCGGTCGTGGAACGCGACGGCGCTCTGATCATGGTGGATGACGACCGGATGCGGCTG
>NZ_JALKFY010000631.1:0-24329 GCF_023242985.1 Frankia sp. Mgl5
GACTGAGTGAGTCCATGGACTCACTCAGTCGCCACACTTCGTCGGAGCTCCGCCCGACCCGGAGTTATTGGGGGGCTTATGGGGAATAATTCCTATTTGTTGGGGTTGATGGTGCCGTAGGCGCCGTTGTGGTAGATGAGGGGCTGGGACTGGCGGTGGGAGCGGGTTTCCAGGACTTCGGCGATCACCAGGTGGTGGTCGCCGGCGTTCAGCCGGGAGTGGATGCGGGTCCGTAGCCACACGGCCGCGTCCACCAGCAGTGGCTCGCCGGTGGGCAGGCGGCGCCAGCGGGTCGGTTCCGCGAACCGGTCGATGCCCGAGGTCGCGAACCGCGCGGCAAGCTCCTGCTGGCCGTCCGAGAGCAGGTGGACGACGAGGGTGCCGGCGGCGAGCAGCGCCGGCGCGCTCGACGACGTCGCGGACAGGGACAGCGACAGCAGCGGCGGATCCGCGGAGAGGGAGGCGACCGACGTCGCGGTGAAGCCGACCGGACCCCGGGGACCGATCATCGTCACGACGGTGACCCCGGCCGCGTGCCGGCGGAACGCACTGCGCAGCGCCGCCGGGTCGACCGCCGCCGCCGACTGCGCCGCCCCCGACTGCGGCGTCGCCGGCACCGGAGCCGATGCGGGAGCCACCGAGACTGAGGGCACCTGGGACAACGGGGACGCCTGTTCCGGTGCTGGAGCCGTCCGTGGCTGGTCCGGGTGCGGCGAGGGGTCGCGACCGAGGGTGTCGAGCGTCATCGAGCCGTCTCCACGAGGTCGTTTTCCATCCGGACGTCCTGGGCGAAGAGCGCCGTCCCGGTGTGTGCGGCGACGCTGGCGCGAAGCACGGGGGCGTGCGAGACAACCCAGGAGTCGACCACGATGTCCAGGTCCGGGAGCTGCTCCTCGATTACCGCGAACGACCGGGCGGGGACGGTCGCGCCCAGTTCCACGAGGACCGGGCGCAGGTAGAGCTCCCCGGCCACCGAGTGGTCCGGCGCCGCCGAGATGACCACCGGTACGGCGGTCGTCCCCCGCAGCGCCCCACCGGGCAGCAGGTCCAGGAACGACTTGAGCAGGCCGGTGTAGCTGCCCTTGTAGACCGGCGACGCGACGATCAGCAGATCCGCCTCGGCCGCGGTCGTGAGGGCCGCGGCGACCCGGCCGTCGTCGGCGAAGAGGTGCCGGGCCAGCGTGGAGAGATCGATGATCTCGATGCTCGCGACCGGCAGCTCGTCCGCGATCCGCTCCGCGAGGAAGCGGGCGAGGGTCAGCGTCCGGGAGCCGGGCCGCGGGTTGCCGATGATGATGACGAGGCGCGGCGAAGCGGAAGATGTGGTCTGTGGCATGAGCGGCCTTCCGGTCAGGATGGACGTCGCGGAGCGGGTTCGCTGGCTGGACTTCGCGCGAGTTCGTCCTCGTCACTCACCGTCACTCGTCGTCGCCATCGCTCGTCGGCGCTGTCACTTGTCATCGCTGGCACTGGTGCATTTGTCGTCGCTGGTCACCGATGGCGCGGGCGTCCGGCACCCGGGTGCGCGGGCGTTCGCGCCGGTCGGCGGAACCGTGCCGCGGGGACGGCCCGGACCGCGACCGGGAGGGTGCCGAACCTGATCCGCCAGCCGTGCCCGGCCGCCGCGCGAAGCCCGGCCGCCGTGGCAGGCCGGCAGCACGCGGCAGATCCGACCGCCGGGCGATCAGGCCACGGTGGAACAGACCACAACAGGCGCAGGCATCGGACGTGCGACCGGCGCGACCCACGCGCGGCGGACCGGCTTCGTCAGGAGCGGGCGGTGGCGCGACAGCGGCAGCGGGTGGCGCGACCGTAGTCGACGCAGCGCCGACGGGTGAGCAGCGGGCGGGAGGCGAACCAGGACCTGTGCGATGGCAGCGCCCGACGGGTGGGGAGAACGCAAGCTGCCACGTCGAGAACTGTGCGGAGCGCCGCTTTGTTCAGTCAAGAAGTGATAAAGTGAATCAGATCACATCATTGATCGGTTGGCGGCGATCCGCCGGCGTGTTTCCGTTGCTTCTGTGTTGAAGCCGGCCTACCTCGTGACGCGTGGGCACATCGACTTGTTGCGGGTCGCCTCCGCTGCCTGTTCGGCTTACTGACGCCGCCCGTGGCGCGCCGCGGCACGGCCCCCGCTCGCGGGCCCGCCGCCGCGATCCGGCCGCCCGCACCACGCCACCGCCCGCCGCACCGTCACGCCCGCCCGCGTCCGTTGCCACGCGCATCACACCGCCACCAGCCATCCCGAAGTCCGGACGTCACCGTCCGGCGCCCCGCCGCTCCTGTCCGGCACCGGTGGACGGCGGCACGGGAGCCTGCCCGAACGCGGCCCCGCCGGCGGGCGGGCGTGACGGTGCGGCGGGCGCGGCTGCTGGCCCGGGGCCGCCTCCAGCGGGCGCGTCCGCCGACGCGGTGTGCTGCCACAGACCCGACCGACCGCACCACCGACCTCAGCACCGGAGCGCCGACCCGTGAGTGACCTGCACGTTCCGTCCATTGACGATCTTGTCCCGTCCCCCGAGGAGATCGACGCCTTTCATCGGCGGCTGCATCACATCGCGCCCTGGGCGCTCGATCCCGAGACAGCGCAGACATCCGGGATGCGGCGGCTGGCGGCGGTGAGCGCGCGCACCGTGGGCTCGTCGAAGCTGTGGATGGGCCAGACGCACGTGGCGCCGGCCACCGCGTCGGCCAATCATCACCATGGCCGGTCCGAGACCGCGATCTACGTGGTCAGCGGGCATCCGGAGTTCGTCTTCCCGGCGGACGAGCTCTCAGCGGACGACACCGGCGCCCCGAGCCACGGCGGCGGCGAGAGCGGCGGGAACGGCAGGAGCGGCGGCGGGAGCGATTCGGGCGCTCCGCCGCGGGAGATCCGTATCCGGACCTCGCCGGGGGACTACATCTTCGTTCCGCCGTGGGTGCCGCACCGCGAGGAGAACCCGGATCCCGAGCACGAGGCCCTGGTGGTGATCGCCCGCAGCACCCAGGACGCGATCGTCGTCAACCTGCCGGACCTGCGCTGGACCGGCTCCGTCCGAACGACCAGCGAGGACATCACGGGTTGCTCGTAACAGTGACAAGGGGCTCCGGCTCCCGCCCGCTCCCCGCGAGCTCCCGGCGGCTCCTCCCGCCCCACGTCACCGCGCCCGTTCATCCCACCCGGCCCGTTCAACACACTCGTGTCATCCGACCTCGTGCCCAATCCGAATCGCCTGGAGGCGTCCGTGGCAGCCCATGCCGGCTTCGTCGCGAGTACACCCGTCAGAGGCGCCGTGGACGTCGACCGCCTGGCCTGGCAGGTCCTGGTCGACGGACGGCCGATCGACCTCACCTACCTTGAATTCGAGGTGCTCGACTACCTCGTGCGCAACCCGGGCCGTGTGCACAGCCGGGAGGAGCTGCTGCGCGAGGTGTGGCGGCAGGATCCCGGCGCCCTCGGCGCGTCCGCCCCGCGCACCGTCGACGTCATGATCACCCGGCTACGGCGCAAGCTGGGCCGCCATCACCGGGACCACATCGAGACGGTCCGGCGGGTCGGGTACCGCTACCGGCCGTCCGGTTACGAGCCGCTCAGGTCCCACTCGCCCTCGACGCTGTAGACGGGGGACGGCCCACCGACGCTGCTCATCAGGGTCAGGGTCCGTGCCGTCCAGGCCGACGGCTTCATGATCTCGCCGAGGGCGCGGACCAGTGGCCGCAGGTCGGCGGCGGTTCCCTCGGGAACGCGGGCCAGGGTGAGGTGGGCCCGCAACGGGCGGTCGTCGCCGCCGTCCGCGCCGGCCCGGACGGCCGCGCGGCGCACCCCCGCCGCCAGCGGCCCGAGATCGCCGGCGACCCGGACCCAGAGCACCCGGTGGCCGAAGCGGCCGGCGCCGTCGAGGCGCAGCTCGACCGGGCCGTGCCGGTGGGCGACCCGACCGAGCCGTTCGGCGAGCGCGGGCCGCGTCCCGAGCTCGACCGGCCCGAGGAACGCCAGCGTCACGTGCCACCGCGACGGATCCGTCCAGCGCAGCCGCGGCACGCCCGCACCCGCGGCGGCGGCGGTCACCTCGGAGACGGCGGTGGTCAGGTCGCGGACCAGCTCCGCCGGCGGGAGCAGCGCGACGAAGAGCCGCTCCCGGCCCGGTACCGGCCCCGTCACAGGGCGGCGCGGACCTGGTCGGCCGCCAGCCCGCGCCGTTCGATCACGCGGACCGCGATGCACGACGGGTTGCTCAGCACGCCGAGCAGCAGGTGGGCCGTGTGTACCCGTTCGCCGTGTTCCAGGACGGCCGCGTCGACGGCCGCCCGCACCGCCCGCCTGGACTCCTCCGTGAATCGTTCGAGCACGGTTCTACCTCCCCTTCCCGAAGCGACGGCCGTACTTCTTGTGGGCGGCCTGCCGGCTGACACCGAGCACGTCCGCGATCTCCTGCCAGGACCAGCCTCTGCTCCGCGCGCTGGCGACCTGGAGCTCCTCCAGGGACTCGAGCAACGCCCGCAGCGACGCGACTGCGGCGAGACCCACCCGGGGGTCGTCGTCGGACGCCGCGCCGGCGAGCGTCGTGGCTGTAGCACTCACGGTCGTCAACCTACGTTGACAACCAGCGTCCGTCAACCTCGGTTGACACGACCGCCACGGCGGGCACACCCGAGTGGCGTGACGCGGCCTGGTCACAGCGGGCTGGTTCGAGTGGGTGGTCTGCGACGGGATCGGCCCGACCGCCCACCGGCGGACGGCAATCGGGGGCACTATCGGAGCTGTGACGACGGTCCCCGAACTGGTGGCGCCCCGCGATCCCGGCCTGTCCAGAGCCTGGCGCTCGGACCGCCGTACCGCCCGGCGCAGGCAGCCCGACCTCCCGGTCGCGATGGCCCTGGTCACCGACGGTTCCGAACGCTCGACGGCGGACGTCCTGCGTGACGCCGGGGTCGATGTCGTGGGGCTGCTGGCGCCGGAGCCGCTGGAGTCGCTGGCCTGGGCCGCCGAGGCGAAGGCCCCGCGCGCCTACAGCGACCTGATCGCCCTGCTGTCGGACGACATCGAGGCGGTCTGCATCGAGATGTCGCCGCCGGCGTCCGACATCGTGGCCCGCCGGGCGGCCGAGGCCGGCCTGCACGTCCTGCTCGCGAAGCCGGCCACGGCCGAGGCCGAGGCGCTGCGCGCGGTGGCCGACATCGCCGAGGACGCCGATCTCGCCCACGTCGTCGCCCTGGACGGCCGGGCGTGGCCCGCGGCGTGGCACGTCCAGGCGTCGGTGCACTCGCTGGGCCGGCTGAGCCAGATCACCGTGGTCGGCGCGCCGTCCGGGCCGATCGGCCGGGCCGAGATCATCGACCTGACGCTGCGCTGGTGCGGCGAGATCCTCGCCGTGTGCGCCGATCCCGGCAGCATGCCGGCGACCACGCTCACCCCCGACGCGCCGGTCACCCTGGCCCTGCTCGCCGCCAACGGGACGACCATCCTGATCAACGAACGGATGGGCGGGGAGATCGCCACCGCCACGGTGACCGTCTGCGGCGAGGCGGGCCGCATGGTCGTCCAGGGGCGGCGGGTCCGCCGGCAGGACGGGACAGGCGTTCGTGACCTGTGGATGCCGACGGTGCCCGCCGAGCGGCCCGGCCTGGTCGAGGCCACCTACGACGTCGTGCGGGCCACCGAGCTGGATGACCCGGCCCTGGTGCGCGGCGCGACCTTCCACGACCTGCTCACCGCGACGCGCCTGCAGGTGGCGGCCGCGGCGTCTCACAAGCGGGGTGGCTGGGTCGAGCTGTAGGGCTGTGGGGCTACAGGCCGGCCAGGCGGTCCAGGATCGGGGCGGCGACCCGCAGCGCGTCGGCCTCGACCGGGGAGAGATCCACCAGGCGCTCGGCCAGCCACTCGTCACGGCGGCGGCGGTCCGCGGCGAGCAGCTCCCGGCCGGCCTCGGTAACCTCGGCGATCACCTGCCGGCCGTCGGAGGGATGCTGACCACGATGGACGAGGCCGGCCTCGGACAGGCTCGCGATCACCCGGGTCATGGACGGTGGTTGCACCCGCTCGTGCGCCGCCGCCTCACCGAGCGTCATCGGCCCGTGCCGGGCGAGCGTGGCGAGCGTGGCGACCTGGGTCGGGGTCAGCGTGCTGGAGCGTTCCTGGCGCATTCGCCGGGAGAGCCGCATGACCGACAGGCGCAGGGTGGACGCGAGTTCCGCCGCGCTCACGCTCTCCATTTCTCGAAAGTACTCGTTAGCATCGCTAAACTTCAAGAGCGATTAGGACGTCCATTTCACCTCGCGACCGAGGGGGCCCGCGACCGGGAAATCGGCGCCCTCTCCGCGGCAGATCGCCCCGCCCCGCCCCGCCGGGACGGATGAACGAACGGACCGACCAGACAACAGGCGGGGCACACGCGCGGAGCGTCGAGAGCCGGCCACCCCCCGGTAGCGTCCGGCCCCCGACGGTCCGGGACACCCGCACGGCCACGCGGCGAGTCTGCTCCACTATTCACCGACACGACACAGCCCCGCTTCGGGGAGACCTCCAAGGTTGCGGGGTAGTTCCCACCTTGATGCCTGGGGGGTAACCCTCAGGCCGAAGGGCCTGGTGTGTAACCCTTGTCGAGTGAGATCGTCGCGATCGGTGGTGGCCTGAGGTGCCACATCCGTTCCTGCCGCGGCCCCTGACCCGAATGGCCGCCAGGCACCGTTCCGCCGTCCTGACCACCGCGGGCATCACGACGGTCGCGATCACCGTCGCGGCCCAGTGGCCGGCATGGTCCACGACGCCGTTCGCCGCCGCGCTGAACGTCCTCGTCTCCCTCACCTTCGTCCTCACCGGGCTCCTGCTCCTGGACGAGGACGCCCTCGGCAGCGTGAGTAGCGCGTTCATCCTCGGCGGGGTGCTCTGGACGGCGTCCTGGGTGGCGACCTGGGAGGCCGGCCCGTCCGCTGTGCTCTCCTCGTTCGCCTACAACCACTTCTGGGTCTGCCTCGGCTGGGGCGTGCTTCGATACCCGTCAGGGCGTCTACACGACACCAGTGAACGAGTGCTGCTCGGCACCGCCGTCGCGGTGATCCCGGTGGGCAACCTCGTGCTGATCGCACTGTCCCGCCCGGAGTCCTTCGGCTACGCCCCCGGCGTGTGGTGGTACGGCTCCGCGATCGACGCGGGCGTGTTCGGCATCGTCGTGCACACCCTCGACGCACTGAGCCTCGTGGTCGTCGTCGCCTTCGGCCTGGCCATCGCCCGGCGCTACCGGCAGGCCTCCGCGCTGGAGCGGCGCACCCTCGGGCCGGTCTCCCTCGGCGTGCTCACCGCCTTCACCATCGCCGCGGTGGTGAACCTGTTCGTCTACTACCCGCAGGGCGCCGAGGTCGATCCGGTCTTCATCCCGATAGCGCTGGCGTTGTTCGCCATCCCGGTGGCCTTCGCCGTAGCCGCTGTGCGCCGCCATCTCGCCCGGGCCCGCATCGCCCAGCTGCTGAGCGGGCTGAGCACGCCGCCGACGCCGGCGGCCGTCCGCGAGGTGCTGCGGGCGGCGGTCGGCGACGACGGCGCGGAGCTCTACCTGTGGATACCCGAACGCGGCTTCCACGTGAACGCCGACGGCCTGCCGGCCGTCCCGCCCGCGGCGGGAGGCACCCAGCTCGCGCTGCCCGTCCACACCACGGCCGGCGCGCCGCTGGCCGTGCTCTCCGCGCACTCGTCGCTGGAACGCGACCGCGACCTGGTCGCGGTCGCGCTGAACGCCAGCGCCATCGCGCTGGAGAACGCGCGGCTGCACGCCACGGTGACCGCCCAGCTCGACGCCGTCCGCGCGACCCGGACCCGACTCGTCGAGGCCGGGCTCGCCGAACGCCGGCGGATCGAGCGCGACCTGCACGACGGCGCGCAGCAGCGGCTGCTCGCGCTCTCGGCCCGGCTCGGACTCGCCCGGGAGCAGTCCACCGACCAGGCCACCGTCGCCGCCCTCGAGGGAGCCCGGGAGGACCTGCGCGCGGCGCTCGCCGAGCTGCGCGGACTCGCCCGCGGCATCCATCCGCCCGTGCTGAGCGAGAGCGGGCTGAAAGCGGCACTCGAGAATGTCACCGAGGCCCTCCCCGTGGATGTCGACCTTGATGTGCCTGACGATCGATTCGATACCACGCTGGAGACCACGGCGTACTACACCGTGAGCGAGGCTCTGGCGAATACCGTCAAACACGCGGATGCCAGCCATGTGCGGGTAACGGTCAAAATGCTCGGCGGCCAGTTCCTCATCCAGGTGACCGACGACGGGAAGGGCGGTGCGACCATCAGCGACGGCGGCGGAATCGCCGGCCTCGGCGACCGGGTCCGCGCACTCGGCGGCGAGTTCACGCTGTCGAGCCCGGAGCGCTGCGGCACCCGGCTGACGGCGAGCATCCCGTGGAGCAGCGACGCACGAGGTGGGTGGTGACATGCGGGTAGCGATAGCGGACGATTCAGCGCTGTTCCGGGAAGGCCTCGCGATGCTGCTCAACGCGGCAGGCGTGCAGGTCATCGCGCAGGCCGCCGAACCGGACAAGATCCTCGCACACATCGCCGACGAACCTCCCGACGTCGTCATTCTCGACATGCGCATGCCGCCGACCTTCACCAACGAGGGGCTCGTCACCGCCGAGCGGATCCGTGGCCTGCACCCCGGGGTCGGCGTCCTGGTGCTCTCCACCTACGCGGACATCCGCTACGCGGTCCGCCTGCTGGGCGACGGACGCGGCGGCACCGGTTACCTCCTCAAGGACCGCGTCGAGGATGTCGGCAACCTCCTCGACGGCCTGCGCCGGATCGCGGACGGCCGTCTCGTCGTGGACGAGGAGATCGTCGCCGGCCTGCTCACCCACCGCCGCAAGGCCGAGGCCCTCTACCGGCTCACCGAGCGGGAGCGCGCCGTCCTGCGGGAGATGGCGGAGGGCCGCTCCAACGCCGGGATCGCGGTACGCCTGCACCTGGCCGCGAAGACGGTGGAGAACCACGTCGCAAGCGTGTTCACCAAGCTCGAGATGCCGGTCTCCGGCGACGACAACCGCCGGGTGCTCGCCGTACTCGCCTGGTTGCGGTCGTCGGGCGGCGTCGTCCCGCGCTCGCCGTAGAGTCCGCCGCCGTAAGGTCCCAGCGTGTTCGGATTGATCCGGCCGTGCCGGGGTCGTCTCGGCGCCGCGGCGCACGAGCTCTGGTCGGCGCACCTCTGCGGGCTGTGCCTGGCGCTGCGGGACACCGCCGGTCAGCCGGCCCGGCTCGCGACAACCGGCGACGGCGTCGTCCTCTCGCTGCTGGTGGCCGCTCAGCGCCCGACTGCCGCCGCGCGCCGGACAGCCGGCCCGTGCCCGCTGCGGGCCATGCGGACGGCGCGGGTCGTCACCGCCGAGGATCCGGGGATCACCCTGGCGGCCTCGGCGTCACTGGCCGCGGCGGCGGCACGCATCCACGACCACGCCCGGGACGGCGACGGCCTGGCCGGCACCCGGCTGTTGCGCGCCGGCGCCGCTCGCGCCGCGGGCGCGGCCGACCGCGCCGCCGACCGCGCCGGGCGCCGCGTCGGCTTCGACACCACGGAGCTCGTCGAGTCGGTGCACCGCCAGTTCGCGCTGGAGACCGCGACCGCCGGGACCGTCCCGACCGAGACCGCAACGGCCGAGATCGCGGTCACCGAGTCCGCGACGGCCGGGACTGCGGCCGCCGAGTCCGCTGGCCGTGCGGGGATGCTGCTCGCGCTCACCGCCCCGACCGAGGCCGCCGCCGCGGCGGCGTTCCGCCACTGCGCCGAGCTCGCGGAACGTCCGGAGAACGCCGGGACACTGGCGGAGGCCGGCCGGCTCTTCGGCCGGCTCACCCACCTCCTGGACGCCGTGACCGACCGCGCCGCCGACGAGAAGGCCGGGCACTGGAACCCGCTGGCCGCCAGCGGCACCACCGACGCCGCGGCGCGGTCGCTGTGCCTGGACGCGCTGACCGGGCTGCGCCTGGCGGTCGACGAGCTCACGCTGGTCCCGTCCGCGGACGCGGCGCTGCTGCGTGTGCTCCTGGTGGACGAGCTCACGCATTCGGTGACCCGTACGTTCGCCGGTACCACGCCGGCGGAGGGTGGCGGCTGGTGGCGCCGCCGGCGCGCCCGGCGCCGGGCGCGCCGGCGAGCACGGCGGCAGGAGAGCTGGTGCGAACGCTGCGGAGACTGCTGCGATGCGTGCGAGGTCTGCGACTGCGACTGTGGGTGCTGAGATCGCGGCTGATCCCAGGACCGGTCGGGCACGGCTGGCGCCCCCCGCCGGCACCCCCGACCGATCATGTGTGACCAATATCGCTAAATTGGCGGCCGCCGTTGGTGTCGGCCGGGTCTGATCTCCCCGGGGCACCTCTGACAGCCGCGACCGGCGCGTCCGAACGGGCCCAGATCAGGCCGTCCCTTACCAGGAGGGGCAACGATGGTGCCACCCGCAGGTAGGAGGCATAGAGGGTGGCACAGCACACGTGGGACGGAGGCCACCGATCACGCGCATGTGATGGCCCGAACCGCGAGACTTGGGGACAACCGAACCAGTGAACCGGCGAGAGCGCTCCGAACCGGGCGCGCGCCCGAAGGTGGCCGACGCCGTCACCCGGCAGTGCCATGGCGAGAGGAGCCCGGCGTGACCGAGCAGGTCAGTAGCCTGACTGTCACCGACAACCGCACCGGTCGGACGTACGAGGTACCGGTGGCTGACGGCACGATCCGCGCCAGTGCGTTCCGTGCCATCAAGGTCGATGACGACGACTTCGGTCTCATGGCGTACGACCCCGCCTTCACCAACACGGCCAGCTGCCGCAGCGCGATCACCTACATCGACGGTGACGCCGGCATCCTGCGCTACCGCGGTTACCCGATCCAGGAGCTGGCTGAGAAGAGCAGCTTCCTCGAGGTCGCCTACCTGCTGCTGGCCGGCGAGCTCCCCACCTCGGACGAGCTCTCCACCTGGGAAGACGAGATCACGCACCACACCCTGGTGCATGAGTCGATCAAGAAGTTCATCGACGGCTTCCACCACGACGCCCACCCGATGGGCATGCTCGTGTCGACTGTCGGCGCGCTGTCGACCTTCTACCCGGACGCCAAGACGATCGACGACCCCGGCCTGCGCCGGCTGCAGATCGTCCGGCTCATCGCGAAGATCACCACCCTGGCGGCGTTCTCCTACCGGCACTCGGTCGGTTTCCCGTACGTCTACCCGGATAATGATCTTTCGTACGCCGGCAACTTCCTCAACATGATGTGGAAGGCCACCGAGCTCAAGTACGAGCCGGACCCGAACCTCGAGCACGCCCTCGACGTGCTGTTCATCCTGCACGCCGACCACGAGCAGAACTGCTCCGCCAACGCGATGCGGGCCGTCGGCAGCTCCCAGGCCGACCCGTTCTCCGCCGCGGCCGCGGCGATCGCCGCGCTCTACGGCCCGCTGCACGGTGGTGCCAACGAGCAGGTCCTGCGGATGCTCGCCGACATCGGCTCGGTCGAGAACATCCCCGCCTTCATCGCCCAGGTGAAGGACGGCAAGAAGAAGCTCATGGGCTTCGGCCACCGGATCTACAAGAACTACGACCCGCGGGCCCGGGTGATCCGCCAGGTCGCCGACGAGGTCTTCAAGGTCACCGGGACGAACCCGCTGCTCGACCTCGCGATGGAGCTCGAGCGGATCGCCCTCGAGGACGAGTACTTCATCTCGCGCAAGCTCTACCCGAACGTGGACTTCTACACCGGCATCATCTACCAGGCCATGGGCTTTCCGGTGGAGATGTTCCCGGTGCTGTTCGCGATCGGCCGGATGCCGGGCTGGCTGGCCCAGTGGGAGGAGGGCCTGCTCGACCCCGAGCAGAAGATCGCCCGTCCGCGCCAGCTCTACATCGGCTACGACGAGCGCCCCTACGTCCCGATGCACGTCCGCTCCGCGGCCACGGACGCCGAGACCGACCCGATCGCCGCCCAGGCCGCGCAGGCCGCCCCCAGCCGCCCGCTGCGCTGACTTTTTCAGTCAGTCAGGGTTCAAGGGGCCAGGGCGCGACGGCCGTTGGCAGGGCCGTCGCGCAGGACCAGCAGGCTGACTGAAATGCCTGACTCGATCCGTCATACCTGGAGCCAGTAATTACCCGGCCGGCGTCGCGGAGCCGGCCCTGCCAAGCGATCGGGCCGAGGAGACACGTTGTCTCCTCGGCCCGATATCAGCACTCAGGTGCCAACCTCACGGCCGAACGCGTCGGCCCCGGGTAGGCGCCGTCCCGGCTACAGGCGCTCGACCACGTGGTCGATGGCGCTGGTCAGGGTCTCGACGTCCGACGGCTCGACCGCGGGGAAGCAGGCCACCCGGAGCTGGTTGCGTCCAAGCTTGCGGTAGGGCTCGACATCGACCACGCCGTTGGCGCGCAGCACCTTGGCCACCGTGGCGGCGTCGACGCCCTCGAAGTCGATCGTGACGACGACCTGCGAGCGCTGCGCCGGGTCGGTGACGAACGGCGTCGTGTACGGCGTCTTCTCGGCCCAGTTGTACAGGATCGAGGAGGACTCGCCGGTCCGGCGCACGCACCAGTCCAGGCCGCCGTTGCCCAGCATCCAGTCGAGCTGCTCGGCGAACAGGAACAGCGTCGACACGGCCGGGGTGTTGTACGTCTGGTCCTTCGTGCTGTTGTCCAGCGCGGTCGTCAGGTCCAGGAAGGGCGGGATCCAGCGGTCCGTCGCCGCGATCTCGCCGAGGCGGGCGATCGCCGCCGGCGACATCAGGGCCACCCAGAGCCCACCGTCGGAGGCGAAGCACTTCTGCGGCGCGAAGTAGTAGACGTCCACCTCGGTGAGGTCGACGGGCAGGCCGCCGGCGCCCGAGGTGGCGTCCACCAGGTGCAGCGCGCCCGCGTCGGCGCCGACGGGGCGGCGCACCGGCCGGGCCACACCGGTGGACGTCTCGTTGTGCGGCGTGGCGTAGACGTCGACGCCGGGCTCGGGAGCCCAGTCCGGGTGGGTACCCGGATCGGACCTGACCACCGACGGCGCGGCCAGGAACGGGGCGCCCTTGGTGGTGTCGGCGAACTTGCCGCCGAACTCGCCGAAGACCAGGTGCTGGGAGCGCTCCCGCACCAGGTTGAAGGCGGCGGCGTCCCAGAACGCGGTGGCGCCGCCGATCCCGAGGACCACCTCGTAGCCCTCGGGGAGGGAGAACAGGTCGGCCAGGCCGGTGCGGACCCGTCCGACCAGGTTCTTCACCGGCTTCTGCCGGTGCGAGGTGCCGAGGAGGGAGACCCCGCTCGCGGCGAGAGCCTGCACGGCTTCGGTGCGGACCTTGGAGGGCCCGCAGCCGAACCGACCGTCGACCGGGCGCAGTGACTCCGGCAGGACGATCGTCGGGGCGTCAGGCATGGACATCCCCCAGCGGCCGCGGAGCGGGGCCGACGTAGCGGGCGGACGGGCGGATGAGCCGGCTGGTGCGCTGCTGCTCCAGGATGTGAGCGCTCCAGCCCGCGGTGCGGGCACAGGTGAACATGGACGTGAACATATGAGCCGGCACCTCGGCGAAGTCCAGCACCACGGCCGACCAGAACTCGACATTCGTCCGGAGGGGGCGGTCCGGGTAGCGGTTGGTCAGCTCCTCGATCGCGGCCGCCTCGAGGGCCTCGGCCACTTCGTACCGGGTCGAGCCCAGGTCGCGGGCGGTGCGGCGCAACACACGGGCGCGCGGGTCCTCGGCGCGGTACACCCGGTGCCCGAAGCCCATGAGGCGCTCCTTGCGGTCCAGTGCGCGGCGGACGTAGCCAACCGGGTCACCGGTGCGCTCGACCTCGTCCAGCATCGCCAGCACGCGGGACGGCGCCCCGCCGTGCAGCGGCCCGGAGAGCGCGCCCACGGCCGCGGACAGCGCCGCGGCGACGTCCGCCCCGGTGGAGGCGACCACGCGGGCGGTGAAGGTGGAGGCGTTCAGGCCGTGCTCGGCGGCGGACACCCAGTAGGCGTCGACGGCCTGGACGTGCTTGGGGTCCGGCTCGCCACGCCAACGGATCATGAACCGCTCGGTGATGGTGCGGGCGCGGTCGACCTCCTTCTGCGGCACGGCGGGCTGCCCGAGGCCGCGAGCCGCCTGCGCGACGAAGGAGAGTGCCATCACCGATGACCGGGCGAGGTCCTCACGGGCCTGCTCGGGGGCGATGTCGATCAACTGGCCGAAGCCCCAGTACGGGGCGAGCATGGCCAGCGCGCTCTGGACGTCCACCCGGATGTCGCCGGAGTGCACCGGCAGCGGGAACGGTTCGGCCGGCGGCAGTCCGGGTTCGAACGACCCGTCGACGAGCAGGCCCCATACGTGGCCGTAGTCGACCTTGCCGACGAGATCCTCGATGTCGACGCCGCGGTAGCGCAGCGCGCTGCCTTCCTTGTCCGGCTCGGCGATCTCGGTCTCGAAGGCGATCACGCCCTCCAGGCCCGGCTTGAAATCGCTCATCTTCTCGGCCATCGAGTCCGGATCTCCGCTTCTGTCTCGGCCGGCCACGGGACGGGCCCTGCCGGGACCGGCCGACCGCGGCAACCGCGTGGCCGGCCAAGCTGCACGCCGACACAGCGGTCGTCGTGCCGTCCCGTTCCGCCGCTGTCCCGATACGCCGGATTCGCCCGTCGTTCGGTCGTCTCTCGCGCCCCACAGTCCTGCCACGACAAGTCCTGCCACGACAGCCCTGCCTGCTACGACAGTCCTGCCCTGCCACGACAGTCCCGTGTTAACGGCGCAATCGTCCGTCTGCATCCTGCCCTGTCAGACACGGCAACGCCACCGGACGGGGCGTGATGAGTCGCGTTCCGCACGGCCCGGCATCGCCTGCGCCGGGGCGGTTGCCGTGGTTTCGACCGATCACCTGGAGCGGGGCCGTCCGAGGTGATGCCAGTCACATCGACGGAGGGTGCCGCCGGGCTGCCAGGATCGGGGCATGGCCGCCCATCCGCCCGTGCACGAACCTCCCGTGCACGAACCGCCCGTGCCCGACCCGGCTGTGCAGCGGCGCGGCTACCACCCGGGCCGGTTCGACGAGCGGATGCTCGCTCCGACCTGGCTCGAACAGTTTCAGGAATGGTTCACCGACGCATCGGCCCCGAGGGCGGGGATCCGCGAGCCCAACGCGATGATCTTCTCCACCGCTGACGAGGCCGGGCGGCCGAGTTCCCGCACCGTCCTGATGAAGGGGTTCGACGCACGCGGATTCACGCTGTTCACGAACTACACGTCGACGAAGGCCCGCGAGGCCGCGGCGAATCCGTACGGGTCGCTGCTCTTCCCGTGGTACCCGCTGGAACGCCAGGTGATCGTCGCCGGTTCGATTGAACGCGTGTCACGGGCGGAGAGCGAGACCTATTTCCGGTCCCGGCCGCGGGGATCTCAGCTCGGGGCGTGGGCGAGCCACCAGTCCCAGGTGATCGACTCGCGCGCGGTACTCACCGAGCGGCTCGCCCAGCTGGGACGGAGGTGGCCGGTCACCGAACCGGTGCCGGCTCCCCCCTTTTGGGGGGGACTGCGGCTCGTCCCGACCTCGATCGAGTTCTGGCAGGGGCGCCCGGACCGCCTCCACGACCGTCTGCGCTATCGCCTAACCACTCTCCGTGGAGCCTCCGGCAGCACACCGGACGCCGGGCCGGGCGACGCACCGAGCAGGCCCGCCGACGCCCCGGGATGGGTCGTCGAGCGCCTGGCGCCCTGAAGGCGGGCGAACCGGTCCATATCGTCACAGCGCCCGAAATGCCAGCGCTGTCATTCCAGGGTGACGGGCGGGCCGGCGGGCGCGCGGCTGTGATCCTGATTTGGCGACGGAGGCACGACACCGCCGGGGCGATACGCGATTAACACTGACAAACACCCAACGTTCCCGCTACGCCAGACCCGACCACCTCGTGACGAACCAGGCATTGGTACCTTCCTGCGTGCAGTCGTAACTGATCGGCAAACGCTGATCCGCGCCCTGCGTCGACGCGCCGCCCTCCGGCCCGTCGACGCTTCGGCGGGCGCCGACGGCGGGTGTCGCGGCGACCCGTCACAGTCGAGGGAGACGGATTCATGCGGATCACAAGAATGCGGGCCATGGCGGCCGGCGTTCTCGGCGCGGCCCTGATCTCAGTGGCCACGCCGGCCTCAGCAACCACACCGGAACCGACCCCGACGACGAGCGCCACGCCGACCGCGACGCCGACCCCGGACACGACCGGCGACATTCTCGGCGGCACCCCGACGCCCACCGGCACCCCGACGGCCGAGGCCACGGCGAGCCTCGACCCGAGCGCCACGCCGAGCGTCGACCCCTCCGCCACCCCCAGCGCGGACCCGAGCGCGACCCCCGGCATCGACGTGACCACCACGACGACCGGCACGCCCTCGCCCACCCCGAGATCGGGGACGGGCGACCCCATCCTCGACGGGTTCCTGTCGCTGCTGCCCTTCAAGGTGCCGCTCGACAAGGAGATCGACGGCATCGAGGACTTCGACGCGAACCCGCTCGTCCTCACCTTCACCTGCGGCGCCTCGGGCCCTGAGTGGACGCTGCGGAACACCTCCGACAAGGCCCTCGGCTTCGGCTGGTTCGACACCAGCCTCGGCGCCGGGATCTCGGAGATCGGCCCCGGCCAGAGCCTGCCGCTGCAGACCCACGCGATGGCGGTCATCGCCTCCCCGTGGGACGCCGAGACCGGTTACCTCCTCGTGACCGTTCCGACCGTGGGCGTCTCGGACTGCGCCGGGACGGCCCCGCCGGTCGACCCCCAGGTCTCGCTCCCCGTCGCCGACCCGGCCGTGGCTACGGCGGTGCGGGCCGAGCCTTACTACACGAGATGACCAGCGGCGCCGGCATGACCAGCCACGTCGCGACTCCTCGCCTCGACGCGACGTCCAACCGCGGCCCGCTGCCCGGCCACGATCCGGCACCGGGTGGTGACGGCCTGGCCGGGGAGCGCCGGCCGGGACGTCGCGGCCTGGCCCGGGTGGGCACGGCGGCGCTGGCCGTCGTGCTCGGCGGCGTGATCCTCACCGGCTGCGGCGGGGACGACTCGACCGCGGCGTCCGGCCAGGTCCCGGAGCCGGTGCGCAGCCAGCTCGCCGCCGTCGCCGGCCTCGGGCAGGGCGCGAGCACCGTCGTGACCGCCACCGGCGCGAGTGTCGACGTCTACCAGGCGCCGAACGCGGCGAAGCCGACGTCCAGCCTGTCGAACCCGAACGAGAACGGCGCGCCGCGGGTCTTCCTCGTCCAGGCGAAAATGCCGGGCTGGTGGCAGGTTCTGCTGCCCGTCGAGCCCAACGGGAGTTCGGGCTGGGTGAAGGCCGAGCAGGTGACGGCCAGCCAGACGCCCTACCGGATCGTCGTCGCCCGCGGCGCGCACAAGCTGCGGCTGTACAGCAACGACAAGATGATCGCGGAAGAGTCGGTGGCGATCGGCACCACTGACACCCCGACGCCCGGCGGGCGCTTCTTCCTGATGGAACTGCTGAAGCCCAGCAACCCGGGCGGCCCCTACGGGCCGTACGCCTTCGGGCTCAGCGGCTTCTCCACCAGCCTGGACTCGTTCGGCGGCCGGGACCCGGTGATCGGCATCCACGGGACGAACGAGCCCGGTTCGATCGGCCGGGACGTCAGCCACGGCTGCATCCGCCTGAGCAACGACGCGATCACCCGCCTGGCCCAGACCGTCCCGCTGGGGACACCGGTGGAGATCATCGCCTAGGGCCTGATCTGGTCTTCTCCGTGCCGCGGGGTCGCGGGGCCGCGTGGGGCGGCGCAGCGTGGCGCCGCACTGCATGCTGCGCGGGGCCGGACGGGGCCGACGGTCTCTTGAATCCGCAGGCCCGCGGGCGGGATCGCCTCGGGCCGCGACCGTGTGGCCCAGCGCCCCCTCCGAGCGCGGACAGACACGGCCGCGACCTCCGTGACGCGCCGGTACGGGCTGCCCTCCACATCCCGCACCGGCGCGACCACGTCCGGCGGAGCCCGTCACCTCCCCACCGGTCGGACGGGCGAGGAGTCGAGCCCGCCGTCTCCCTGCCCACGTCAAGGGTGGCCAATCCCCGCGGCGGGAACTGGCGGTCCGCAGAATCGGGCGCTGTCGGATAACTGACATGACCTTCACTTGCGGCACGACCAGTCAGCCCGGTATCAGGGCGAACCTGACGATCCGCCGCGGACCCGCCCGGCCTGGCGCGGCGGTGCCCGAGCCGGCCATGCCGGCCATGCCGGTTAAGCCGGTTAAGCCGGTTAGTCGTGGTGTCGGGCTCGGGCGTGGCGGTCGAGGGCCTCCCGGCGTTCGACAGCGTGATCGACGACTGGGCGTGGGTAGCCGTTCGGCGGGCCGGCCGGGAGTTTCCACGGCTCGTGCACCGCGTCGGGCGGGAGGCCTCGCAGTTCGGGGACCCATCGGCGGATGTACTCCCCGGCGGGATCGAACTTGCGCCCCTGCGAGACGGGGTTGAAGACCCGGAAGTAAGGAGCGGCGTCGGTTCCGGTGCCGGCCGTCCACTGCCAGCCGTGGTTGTTGGACGCGAGGTCGCCGTCGACGAGGCGCTCGAGGTACCAGCGGGCGCCGTGCGTCCAGTGGACGTGCAGGTCCTTGCAGACGAACGAGGCCTCGATCATCCGGACCCGGTTGTGCACCCAGCCCTCGGCGAGGAGCTGGCGCATGCCGGCGTCGACGATCGGGTAACCGGTGCGGCCCCACTTCCACGCCTCGAAGGTGTCACCGGGAGGCTCGTAGGCCAACGCGGCCAGGGTGTCGGTGAGGTCGGTCCGGGCCGACGCGGGGGTGCCGGCGAGGACGTCCGCGTAGAACTCCCGCCAGGCGAGCTCGGAGCGGAACTTCTCGGCCGAACCGGCCAGCTCGGTCGCCGTGGCCGTGGCCGTGCGCAGCGCGTCGAGGACGGTGCGCGGGTGGATGCAGCCCCATTTCAGGTAGGGCGAGAGGCGGGAGGTGACGGCCGCGGCCGGCTCGTCGCGGTGCGCCGCGTAGCCGGCCAGCGATCCGGTCAGGAAGGCGCGCAGGCGCTCGTGCGCGGCGTGTTCGCCGGCCGGGGGTAGCTCGGTGCCTCCGAGCTCCGGATCCGCCGGGATCGGTTCGCTGCCGCCGTCGAGGTCGGCGGGCTGGAGCCAGACCGGATCCGCCGGGATGGCCGGCCCGCGCCAGCCGTGTTCCTTCCAGGCCCGGTAGAAGGGCGTGAACACCCGGTAGGACGTCCCGTCGGCCTTGCGCAGGCGGCCGGGCGCTATCGCGTAGGGCGAGCCGGTGCGCACGAGCTGCCGGCCGTCCACGGCCAGGGCGCGTTCCACGAGTTTGTCACGGCGGGAGCCGTACGGACCGTGGTCGGCCGCGAGGTGGACAGTGTCCGCGCCGATCTCGCGGGCGAGCGCGGTAACGACGTCCACCGGGTCTCCGGCACGCACGCACAGCCGGCCGCCGAGCTGGGCGTCCAGGTCGCGCAGGCACCGGTGGAGGAACGCCAGGCGGACGGGACCGGACGGGCGTCGCAGCGCGTCGTCGAGGACGAAGAGAGCCAGCACCCGGCCGGACTCGGCGGCGGCGAGCAGCGCCGGGTTGTCGTCGAGGCGGAGGTCACGGCGAAGCCACCACACCGCCTGCGTCGAGGGGGGCGAGCTCATCCGACGGACGGTAGCCGGTCACCACGGGTCACCAACGGAGACCACTCTGATGTCACGCGAGGTCACGGCGTGGCATGGACCCGCGGTCAGAGGCTTCCTGCTGTGCTGTCGCGATGACGCAGGCGGTGCAGTGGGATCAGGGCGTCTCGGACGCGTGGTCACGGATCGCGCAGATCGGTCCCAAGATCCTGGTCTTCGCGCTCGTCCTCACCGTCGGAGCCGTGGTCGTCCGCGGCGCGCTCCACGCCGCGGACCGGGTGCTGGAGCAGGCCGGCCTCGACGGCGCGCTCGACCGGGCCGGCGCGTCGCGGCTGCTGCGCTGCCAGACCGGGGTGATCAGGGAATGGCTGCTGCGGGTGGTGGCCGTGATCTGCCTGTTGGCCATCCTGCGTGCGGCGCTCGGGGTGTTCGGGCCGAGTCCCGCCGACCGGATGGCCGGCACGGCGCTGGCGCTGCTAGCCCGCGCGCTGCTCGCGGCCGTCATCGCGCTGCTCGGGCTGGCGCTGGCCGCCTGGGCGCGGCGCCTGGTCACCGAGTCGTTCGCCGGGCTGCGGCACGGCAACGCGCTGAGCCGGGCCGTCGCCGGGTTCGCCGTCCTCGCCTTCGGCAAGGCGGCGCTGGACGAGCTCGGCATCGGGACGTCGGTCACCACACCGCTGCTCTACGCAGTGCTCGCGGCCTGCACCGGAGTGGTGGTGGTCGGAGTGGGCGGCGGTCTCGTCCGGCCGATGCAGAGCCGCTGGGAGAAGATCCTCGACCGGGCCGAGGACGGCGCCGGAGAGGCCCGCGCCGCCTGGCACGCGAACCGGGGCGCGGCGCGGTGGGCACCGCCGAGCAGCGCCGGCCAGAGCCCCCCGGAACGGCCGTCCACACCGCCCGGCGGCACGCCCCCACCACCCGCGCCAGCCAGCTGTGACACAGCCACGCCGCCCTGCGGCACGCCCATGGCACCCCTCGGTGAGCCGGGGGCGAACCGCGGCGTGCCCGTACCCGACCCGGGTACGGCGGTGGCGCGCCGCACCGCGCCTCAGACGCGCCCGCACCCGGGGCCAGTGACGGAACCGGCGTCCGTGCCCACGCCGACTCCGGTGCCGCCGCGGGCGCCGGCGCCCACACCGGCGGTGCCGTCAGCGGTGCGCGTGCCACCGCCCCCGCCGCGATCGGCTCCGCCGAGCACAGCACGGCCTGGAGCGTCCTCCCCACCGGGAGCACTACCGCGGGCCCCCTCGGCGGCCGACGTGCCGGGACGGGTACCGTCCACGGATCCCGCACCCGCGTCGCCACGCACAACCCTGCCATCGCCGTCGGCGCTCCCCGGCACGCCGCCGACATCCCCCGTTCGGGGGGAGAACCAGCTCCCTGGCGCTGTTTCCGACTGACGTGTGGGTGTGCGTTCGGCGAACTGCGACGCGCCGCGCCGCCGGGTGGGGCACTCTGGGAAGGGAAGACTTCGGGTGGCGGCGCGGCGTCGGCGCCACGCCGCACGACGGTGGGAGACACCTACGCCAGGACGCAACGCGGACGAGCAGGACCTCGCGGGGGGCGACGCCGCACCGGCGTCGAGAGATTGCGAGCGAAGGGACATCTCGGTGAACGAGCCATCCGACATGGAACGTTCACGGCTGCTCCTCGGATGGCTGGCGGCTCGCAGGGCAGTGGACCACTGCCTGTCCGATCTGCTGGCCGCCGGCCCGGCCGGCGAACGACGGGTCCGCGAATCGCTCGCGAAGGTCGACGACCTGGAGACCCGCGCGCAGGTCGCGTTCGATCGCTACCGGAGCGCGGCCGAGTCCACCGAGCCCCGCGGGCTTGGCGCGGACCGCGCCCAGGCGACGCGGATCATGGACGCGAGCACCGCCGGCTCCGGGGCGGGGGCGGCCGAGGACGGTCGCGACAGAACCAGGATCGACAGGAGCAAGTCAGACAGGGGCAAGGTCGACAGCGGGATGTCGGCGGTCCCGAGCGGCGATCCCCGCTCGTTCGACGTCGACTCGAGGAACGTCATGCCCCTGCACGTGAACCCGCGTGGCATGGCCCCGGCCGGAAGAGAACCGACAGGTGGGGAACCGGCCGTGCCCGAGCGCTGGTCCCCACGTGACCGGCCCCGCCTGAACGTGGTGCGGGCAAATGAGAACGACCTAGCACGTAGCAGCCCTAACACTAAGAGTAATCAACGACACCGTTGACGCGCGGGCCTGTGGGCGGCGCGTCAGAATACCGGTCGTGTCGGCCGCCCGCAGCCGCCGCTTCGTCGCGGTACGGCTTCTCATGTCCCTGCTCGCGGCATTGCTGGTCGTGGCCGGGTGCGGACTCTCGGGCGGTGCCGGGCCACGCGCCCGGCCCGGCCCGACGAGCGACGTGGGGACCATCCCCACCCCGCCGCCGACGATCGGTCCCGATGCCTTCGAGCAAAGTGGACGGGGTGGTCAGATCCGGCTGACGCTGCCGGACCCGGGCACGCCGGGGCCGTACCCGCTGGTCGTGGCGCTGCACAGCCTGTACCACGATGGCACCGAGCCGCAGCGCGGCTGGGAGCTCGACGCGCTCGCCCGGTCGGCCGGCTTCGCGGTCGTCTACCCCGACGGGCTGGGGATGTCCTGGAACGCGGGCACCTGCTGCGGCCCGGCCGCGGCCGCCAGCAGTGACGACGTCGGCTGGCTGCGTTCACTCATCGCGCACCTGGAGAGCAGGTACCCGATCGACCCGCGCCGGGTCAGCATCATCGGGCTGTCGAACGGCGGCATGCTCGCCTACCGCTACGCCTGCGAGCACGGGGACGAGCTCGCCGGGTTCGCGGTCGTCGCCGCCAGTCTGCAGACCTTCAACTGCACTCCGCCCGCGCCCGTAACCATGGTGTCGGTGCACGGCGGAATGGACGGCCACGTCCCGTACGCCGGCGCGCTGTGGTCCGAGGCCCTGCAGACGGGGATCACGCCCGTCGAGGTGAGCCTCGCCCCGTTCCGGGCGGTGGACGGCTGCCCGTCACCCACCCAGCCCGCCGACACCACGACCACCGGCGCGGACGGCCGTCCGATCGGCGCGACCGGAGCCCAGGTCGGGGCGGTGGACCCGGCCGGGTCCGGCACCGCCGGGCCAGCCGACCCGGCGATCATCGCCGCCGCCGGCCCCGGGCTGCTGCCCGCCACCACACCGCCGGCGGCCGGCCAGGCACCGCTCGGCCAGGCACCGCTGGGGCAGCCGCCGGCGACGGGACCGGGCGCGCCCGCGGCCCAGCCGCCCGTGCCGCCCGTCCAGGCGCCGCCGGTGGCCGTCCGGCACGAGACGACCTGTTCGACGTCCGCCCGCCTCGTGCAGTACGTGCTGCCGGCGCTGGGGCACGGCTGGCCGCCGCTGACCGGCGCCGGTTCCTTCGACACGGCCGCCGTGCTGTGGGAGCTGCTGGGGCCGGCCCGCTCGGCCACCGCCGGCCCCCGGATCTGAGCGATCCCGCCCTGCCGGCCCCAGACGGCCAAGCTGGTCCCAGACAGCCAAGCCGGCGTCAGACAGCCAAGCCGGCCTCAGGCGGCTGAGCCGGCCTCAGGCGGCCGGCTGGAACGAGGCGCGCAGCGCGCCCATCATCGTGTTCAGTGACGCTGAGGCGTTCGCCGGAACCCTGGCGATGAGCACGTAGACCGCGCCGGGCGCCTCGCTCGTGCGCATGAGGTACGAGACGCGCTGGCCGTCACGGTCGTAGGAGCCCGCCAGTTCCTGCACGGTAGCGCCGGACGTGTCCGTCGCCGGGCCCGAGCGGTCCTGAGTCAGGCCCGAGACGCTGCCGAACTCACTGCTCTGGACCTGGCTGAGCGCCGTCGCGGCGTCCGCGCCCGCGACCCGGGCGACGCCGATCATCTGCGGGCCGTACTCGGCGGGTGTGCCCACCGCGCCCGCCCCCGGCTCCCCGAAGAACACACCGGTGTTGTCCCGTCGTTGCTTCCAGGTCGGCGGATGGGAGAACGTCGCCTTCTGGTCGGGGTCCGTGAAGGCCACCCAGTCCGCGGGCACCGCGGCCTGCGGCTGGCCGCCGCCCGCGGGGGCACCGGTGGACGGCGCGGGGGAAGCCGACGGGCCCGTGCCGGGCGTCGCCGTCGGGGGCGTGTTCGCCGTCGTCGCCGTATCGCCGCTCGGGCGCACCTTCTCCCAGATGACGCCGGCACCGACGCCCACCGCGAGGGCCACGCCGAGCACGACCAGGGCGATCACGAGGCGGCGCAGGAAGGGCCCGAGCCCGGCGCTCTCGCCGCCGTCCGGACCGTCGAGGCCGTCGCCGTCGTCCGGGAAGTCAGGTTCGTCGGGGAAGTCGACCTCGTCGAAGCCGCCCTGCCGCGGGGGCGCGGCCCGGCGCGGCCCGGTCCCGGCGGAAGCCGCGCCGACGGCTCCCAGCACCTCGGTGCCGGCGCCCGTGGATCTGGCCCGGTCCTGCGGGCCGGTGCCGTCCGGGCCGCCGGCGCGCCGGGCGGCCCGGGCCCGCGCGCGCGGGCCGGTGCCGGGCATCGGGCCGCGGCCGTCGTCGTCAGCCGGGCCGTCCGGGTCGCGGTACGGCGTGTCCCGCACGGGTCCGTCGCGGTATCCGCGTTCCTGGTCGCGGTAGGGCACGTCCCGCCGCCCGGCGTCGCGCGGGTCGGCGTCGGGCACCGCGACGTCGCGGTGTGCCATCTGCGGGTACGCCGCGTCCCGGTAGGCCGGGTCGGGACCGCCCCGGCGCGCGCCCGGGTCCGTCCCCGGG
>NZ_JALKFY010000632.1:0-24186 GCF_023242985.1 Frankia sp. Mgl5
GCTCGGCAGGTGGGGCACAGGGGTGGCCCACTGCCCGAGCAGCAACATGATTCTCGGCGGCGGCCTCGCGCCCGTGGGCGCGCGGCCCGGGGGCGGCGCCGCCGCCCGGGCCGCGCGCTGCTCCGGGCCCCGGTCCGCGTCCTGCTCCGGGCCCCGGCCCGGGTGGCGCCCGGGCACCTCGGTGAGACGGGCGGGATCACCGGTGGCCCGCAGGATCCGTCTGGACGCGGAGCTTGTCCGTCGCCGGCTCGTCCCCTCTCGGGAACGGGCGGTCGAGGCGATCGCCGCGGGCCGCGTGCGGGTCGGCGGCGTCACCGCGACGAAGCCGGCGACGGTCGTCGACGGGGCGACGTCGATCGTGCTCGCCGTGGACGACGACCCCGGCTATGCCTCCCGGGGAGCGCACAAGCTGGTCGGCGCGTTCGAGGCGTTCGGCGTCCCAGCGCCCGGGACGCCCGACCTGTCCGGCGGGCCCGGCGGGCCCGGCCAGCCTGATGCGCCGGATCGGCCTGGTTCGCCCGCGGCGGTGGCGGGGCCGCCGGCGCTCGTGGTCGCCGGGCGGCGGTGCCTCGACGCCGGTGCGTCGACCGGCGGGTTCACCGACGTGCTCCTCCGGTACGGCGCGGCGCGGGTGGTGGCCGTCGACGTCGGATACGGGCAGCTCGTCTGGCGGCTGCGCTCGGATCCGCGGGTGCGCGTGCTGGACCGGACGAACGTCCGCAACCTCACGCCCGAGCAGGTCGGGGAGCCGGTGGAGCTGGTCGTGGGCGACCTCTCGTTCATCTCGCTGGTCCTGGTGCTGCCCGCGCTGCGCGCGTGCGCCGCGCCGGACGCCGACTTCGTCCTGCTGGTCAAGCCGCAGTTCGAGGTGGGCCGGGAGCTTCTCGGCTCCGGCGGTGTGGTCCGTGATGTGGCCCTGCACGCTCGGGCGGTGCGCACCGTCGTGACCGCCGCCGAGGGGCTCGGGCTGGGGGTGCGCGGCGTGGCGGCCAGCCCGCTGCCGGGGCCCGCCGGCAATGTCGAGTACCTCGCCTGGCTGCGCGCGGACGTCCGCCCGACTCCAGGCGAGGTCGAGGCGATGATCACCGCGGCGATCGAGGCGGGGCCCGCGGGCACGGTGGCCCCCGCCCCAGCGCCGCCGCCGTCGTCCCAGGACGCCGGCCAGGACGCCCCAGCCGACGGCGAAAGGACCGGCCGATGACCCGCGAGGTGCTCGTCGTCAGCCACCCGCGCCGTTCCGTTGTACGGGAGAGCGCGCAGCGCGTGCTGGAGATGCTCGTGGCCGCCGGTGTCTCCCCGCGGGTCCTGCGGGACGAGGCCGAGCTGCTCGACCTGTCGGCGCCGAACGTGGTCACGGGGGACACCGACGCCGCGGTCGGCGCCGAGCTGGTGCTCGTGCTCGGTGGTGACGGCAGCCTGCTGCGCGGCGCCGAGTTCGCCCGCTCGGCGGACATCCCGCTGCTCGGGGTCAACCTCGGGCACGTGGGCTTCCTGGCCGAGGCGGAGCCCGACGCGCTGGAGGCCACCGTCGAGCACGTCGTCCGCAAGGAGTACTCGGTCGAGGAGCGGATGACCGTCGACGTGACGGTGCGCCACCGTGGCGAGCTCATCTACACCGGCTGGGCGCTCAACGAGATGTCGCTGGAGAAGGCCGGGCGGGCCCGGATGCTCGAGTGCGTCCTGGAGATCGACGGGCGGCCGCTGTCGCGCTGGGGCTGTGACGGCGTGATCTGCTCGACGCCGACCGGGTCGACCGCGTACGCGTTCTCGGCGGGCGGCCCGGTGATGTGGCCGGGGGTGGAGTCGCTGCTGGTGGTGCCGATCAGCGCGCACGCGCTGTTCGCCCGGCCGCTGGTGCTCACCCCGACGTCGACCGTGGCCATCGAGGTGCTGCCGGACGTCCCGGCGGTGCTCTACTGCGACGGGCGGCGACTGGTCGACGTCCCCGAGCTGTCGCGGGTGGAGGTGGTGCGGGGCCGGCGCCCGGTGCGGCTGGCGGTAATCAGGCCACGTCCGTTCACCGATCGGCTGGTGGCCAAGTTCGACCTGCCGGTGGTGGGGTGGCGCGGCCGCTCGGGGCGCTGAGCCGGCCGGGGCTGCCGGAGTTTCGGCCCGCTGAGCTGGGAGGACGCGGCGGGCGGAGAAGTGGCGGGGGGAGCGGGGCCGGCGTGGTGACGTGACCGGAATCGGCGGCACGGCTCCGGTTTACCCGATTTCCGGGTGCCGTCCGTGGTGGGGGTGACGCTAGAGTTCGGGGCGTGCTCGAGGAGATTCGCATCCGTGGCCTCGGGGTCATCGATGACGCCGTCCTCGACCTGGCGCCGGGGCTGACGGTCGTCAGCGGCGAGACCGGCGCCGGCAAGACCATGATCGTGCAGGGGCTCGGCCTGCTGACCGGGGGCCGCGCCGACTACGCGCTGGTCTCCCCGCAGGCCGGGCGCGCCTTCGTCGAGGCCCGGCTCGTCGTGCCGGCCGACTCCGGGCTCGCCAAGCGTGTCCGCGAGCTCGATGGCGACGTCGACGAGGACGTCATCATCATGGGCCGCACGCTGAGCGCCGAGGGCCGCTCGCGGGCCCAGCTCGCGGGGCGTTCGGTGCCCGCGAGTGTCCTCACGGAGATCACCGAGAACGTGATCGCCGTGCACGGGCAGTCCGAGGCGCAGCGGCTGCGCCGTCCCGCGACCCAGCGCGACGCGCTCGACCGGTTCGCCGGCGCCTCCGTCGCCGAGCCGCTCGCCCGGTACGGGCAGGTGTACGCGCGGCTGGCGAAGGTCCGCGCGCGGCTGGCCGACATCACCGGGCGGGCGCGGGAGCGCGCGCAGGAGGCGGAGCTGCTCCGGCTCGGCCTGGCCGACGTCGAACGGGTCGCGCCGCTGCCCGGCGAGGATGTCACGCTCGACGCGGAGCTGCGCCGGCTGGAACATTCCGAGACCCTGCTGCGGGTGGCGCGTTCGGCGCACGGCGCGCTGGTCAGCGACCCCGCGACCGGTGAGGACGTCCCCGCCGCCGCCGAGCTGGTCGGCTCCGCCCGCCGGATCGTGGCCGGCGACGCCGCGCTCGACCCGGCGCTGGAGGAACTGGCGGGCCGGTTGACGGAGCTGTCGAGCCTGCTGACCGACGTGGCCGCCGACCTGGCCTCCTACGCCGCCGGGGTGGAGTCCGACCCGGAGCGGCTCGCTCAGGCGCAGGAACGCAAGGCGGCGCTGACCGCACTGGCCCGCGCGCACGGCACGGACGTCGACGGCGTGCTGCGGTGGGCCGACACCGCCGGGCGTCGCCTGCTCGAGCTCGACGCCGACGGCGACCAGACGGGCGCGCTGGCCGCCGAGCGCGCCGAGCTGACCGCGGAGCTCGCCGGCCTGGCCGAGCGGATCAGCGCGGCGCGCTCCGCCGCCGCCGAGCGGTTCGGCGCGGCGGTCGCCGCCGAGCTGGCCGGCCTCGCCATGCCGCGGGCCCGGGTGGAGGCGGCGGTCGGGCACCGCGACGACCCGAACGGCCTGCCTGTCGGCGGCCGGACGCTGGCCTACGGGCCGAGCGGGATCGACGACGTCGAGCTTCGCCTGGTTCCGCACCCGGGCGCGCCGGCCCGGCCGGTCGAGAAGGGCGCCTCGGGCGGCGAGCTCTCCCGGGTGATGCTGGCGATCGAGGTGGTGCTCGCGGCGGCCGACGCGGGGGCGACGATGGTCTTCGACGAGGTCGACGCCGGAGTGGGCGGGCGCGCCGCGGTCGAGATCGGCCGCCGCCTCGCCCGGCTCGCCCGCACCCACCAGGTCATCTGCATCACCCATCTGCCGCAGGTCGCCGCGTTCGCCGACCGGCACCTGGTCGTGCGCAAGGCCGACGACGGTTCGGTGACCCGCAGCGGCGTGGTGGCGCTCGACGGCCCCGGGCGGGTCCGGGAGCTGTCGCGGATGCTGGCCGGCCAGGAGGAGAGCTCGCTGGCCCGCGGCCACGCCGAGGAGCTGCTCGCCGCCGCCGCCGCCGACAAGGCCGCCCTCGCCCAGCCGTGACCGTCCGGCCCCGGCGAGCCGTGCCCGCCGCGGTCACGCCGACCGGTGCCGTGCCCGGCCGCACCGGCCGCCACGGCCACGGCCACGGCCACGGCCGGGACCACGGCCGGGACCACGCCGAGCCGGGTGGCCGGCGGCGGGGCGGGGCGTTGGCCTGCTCGGCACGGTGTTACCGTGAAGACCCGTGGAGGCGCCGGGGCCGGACCGGCGGCGTGACCACGGGGGTTCCGCGTGGCGCAGGCGCATGTGACCAAGCACGTGTTCGTGACGGGAGGTGTGGCGTCCAGTCTCGGTAAGGGACTGACGGCGTCCAGCCTCGGCCGTCTACTCAAGGCCCGCGGTCTGCGGGTCACGATGCAGAAGCTCGACCCGTATCTGAATGTTGATCCGGGAACGATGAACCCGTTCCAGCACGGCGAGGTGTTCGTCACCAACGACGGCGCCGAGACCGACCTGGACATCGGGCATTACGAACGCTTCCTCGACGTCGACCTCGACGGCAGCGCGAACGTGACCACCGGGCAGGTGTACTCGGCGGTCATCGCCCGCGAGCGGCGCGGCGGGTACCTCGGTGAGACGGTGCAGGTCGTCCCGCACATCACCGACGAGATCAAGGACCGGATCCGCCGGCTGGCCACCGATTCGGTGGACGTGGTGATCACCGAGGTGGGTGGCACCGTCGGTGACATCGAGTCGCTGCCCTACCTGGAGGCGATCCGCCAGGTCCGGCACGAGGTCGGCCGGGACAACGCGCTGACGGTGCACGTCAGCCTCGTCCCGTACCTCGCGCCGTCGGGTGAGCTGAAGACCAAGCCGACCCAGCACTCGGTCGCGGCGCTGCGCAGCATCGGGCTGCAGCCGGACGCGGTGGTCTGCCGCTCCGACCGCCCGCTGCCCGACGCGCTCAAGCGCAAGATCGCCATGATGTGCGACGTCGACGACGAGGCGGTCGTCGGCGCACCGGACGCTGGCTCGATCTACGACATCCCCAAGGTGCTGCACAAGGAGGGCCTCGACGCCTACGTCGTGCGCCGGCTCGGCCTCAGCTTCCGGGACGTCGACTGGACGGAGTGGGACACCCTGCTCCGCCGGGTGCACCATCCCTCGAACACCGCCACGGTGGCGATCGTCGGCAAGTACATCGATCTGCCCGACGCCTACCTGTCGGTGACCGAGGCGCTGCGGGCCGGCGCGTTCGCCGTCGACGCCCGCGCGGACATCCGCTGGATCGGGTCGGACGAGTTCACCTCGCCGGCCGCCGCCGCGCACGCGCTGGAGGGCGTGGACGGGATCATCGTCCCGGGCGGGTTCGGGATCCGCGGCATCGAGGGCAAGATCGAGGCGCTGCGGCACGCCCGCGAGCACGGCATTCCCACGCTGGGGATCTGCCTGGGCCTGCAGTGCATGGTGATCGAGGCCGGGCGTTCGCTGGCCGGGCTGGCCGAGGCGAACTCCGCCGAGTTCGATCCGGAGACCGCCCACCCGGTGATCTCCACGATGGCCGACCAGCACGACGTGGTCGCCGGCAAGCGGGACATGGGCGGCACCATGCGGCTCGGCCTGTACCCGTGTGCGCTCGGCGCGGGCACCATCGCCCGCCGGGAGTACGGCGAGCCGGAGGTGCTCGAGCGCCACCGGCACCGCTACGAGGTCAACAACTCCTACCGGGAGCGGCTGACCGCCGCCGGGCTGGTGTTCTCCGGCACCTCGCCGGACGGCCGCCTGGTCGAGGTCGTCGAGCTGCCGGCCGACGTCCACCCGTTCTACGTGGGGACGCAGGCGCACCCGGAGTTCCGGTCGCGGCCGACCCGGGCGCACCCGCTGTTCCGCGGGCTCGCCGCCGCCGCCGTGGCCCACGCCGACCGGCGCCGGGGCCGGCTGCCCGTCGACATCCCGGACGGTGGCGTCGCGGGCAGCGGTGTCGCGGGCGGCGGGCCCGCCGATGGTGACATGATCGGGGCGGGTGACGGTGACGCGGCCGGTGCGCGGGCGGGCAACGGTGCCCGGTCGGCCGGTGGGCGGCCCCGCCGGGGCCGCGCGGAGCAGAGCGCGGCGGCCGGAGCCGACACGACCGCCGGCGCGGCTTCCGACACGACCGCCGGTGCCAGCGGTGCCGCGGGTACCGGTGGTGCCGTGCGTGCCGCATTGCCCGGTGGGTCCACGGGGCCGGCCGCGGCGGCCGGTGTGAGCGACGGAGAGCTGGTTTCCCCATGAGCGGTGCCGTGCACACCTACGAGGTGGCGGACAGCTCCGTCGCCTACCGCGGGCGGGTCATCGCCGTTCGCCGTGACATGGTGCGGATGCCCGACGGTGACACGTCCCAGCGGGACGTGGTGGTGCACCCGGGCGCGGTCGGCGTCGTCGCCCTGGACGACCAGGAGCGGGTGGTGATGGTCCGCCAGTACCGGCACCCGGTGGGCGGCCAGCTGTGGGAGCTGCCCGCGGGCATCCTCGACGTCCCCGGCGAGCCGGCGTCCGTCGCGGCCGCCCGGGAGCTCGCCGAGGAGGCGGGCCTGCGGCCGGGCCGTCTCGACCTGCTCGTCGACGTCTACGCCTCGCCGGGGATGACCGACGAGGCCTTCCGGCTGTTCCTGGCCCGTGACCTGGTGGAGATCCCGGCGGCCGAGCGGCATGTCGGCGTCCACGAGGAGGCCGAGATGGACATCACCCGCGTCGACCTGTCGGAGGCGGTGGACCGGGTGATGCGTGGCGAGATCACCAACGGGATGGCGGTGATCGGCCTGCTGGCGACCTACCGCGCCCGGGTGGACGGGTACGAGCGGTTGCGCCCGCTCGGCTCGGAATGGTCGGCCCGGCCCGCCGCGAGCGGCTGATCGGCGCCCGTCGACAGCACCGGTGGACGGGGCTCAGTCGTTGTCGACGAGCACGCCGCCGGCCTCCTCGATGGTGATTGGCTCGGCCGCGGCGAGGACGACGTCCGCCAGCGGGAACGCCTGCGCCACTCCGGGCACGGTGAAGAAGCCGTCCCAGGTCACGGTGAGGGTCACCTGGTAGGTACCCGGGCGGTGGTAGGCGTGGGCGACGTAGGCGTCCGGGTGGTCGCGGGGGGAGATCGCCGGGTCGTAGGGGCGGCCGGGCGCGTCCGGGCCGGTCTCGCCGTCGCCGAAGTCCCAGACGTAGTGCGGGTTCGCGCTGATCGTGGCCAGGACGGGTTCGGCGACGTCGAAGGTGAACGCGTCGGGCACCGCCGTGTGCATGATCGTCGGTAGGTTCGCGAAGCTGTTCCCGACCGGCTGGATCACTACGTCCGGGGTGGGCAGCAGCTCCTCGCGCAGGTAGTCGGCGAGCTGCGCGGCGATGTCGGCGACGGCGATGCCGTCGGGGTCGTAGAGCACCGGCCCGCAGTTCGCGACGAGCGCGTCGTACTCGGCGCGTTCCGCCGCGGTCATCTCCGGGGCGGGGCCGACGCCGGTCAGCAGCGCGCACAGCGCGTCCGGGTCGGGCGGGCAGTCGTCGCCACAGCCGCCGCCACCCCCGCCGGTGGCGCCGCCGAGCGGTACCCGCTCGAGGTACCCGCCGCGGTAGCGGTACTGGTAGCCGTTGTCCGTGGCCCGGGTGTCGCAGCTGCCCCACCGCGCTCCGGTGCACGGGACCTGCGCCGCCGTCTCCGGACCGGGCGCGGGGGCGGCCCAGGCGGGAGATCCCGGCGCGGACAGCGGGCCGGGACCGGCTCCGCTGAGGGCGAGCAGCGCGGCCGCGACCAGTGCGGCGAGGGCGGCCAGGTGGCCGCGGCGGTGACTCACGGCTACCCCGCGGCGTAGGTGATGGTCTGGACGCGCCAGCCGGGGCCGGTCAGCGCGAGGCGGGCCGTCGCGGTGCGGGTGGGCACGGCCGGTTCCGTGCCGGCGTCGCGGCCCGCCGGGTCGAGCAGGTGGACCTGTCGGGTCGTGGCGGTGAAGCGAACGTCGACGACGGTGCCGGTGCGTTCGCCGGCGGCCAGCCCGGTGATCTCGTAGGGCTCCTGGGCCGCGCGCAGCCCGAGCTGGTCGAGGCGGCGGGTCATGCCGACGTCCAGGGCGCAGGTCTGGCAGCCCGGCAGCGCGGTCGCCGAGACGTCGGCGACCCGCCCGCCGCGGGCGGCGGCGTTGATCTCGCGGTAGTAGGCCTCGACGACCCGGCTGGCCGCGGCGGGGGAGTCGCCGGACGGGTCGGCCGCACCGCCGGCCGGCCCGCCGATGGTGGTGGTGGTGGCCGGTGCCGAGGTGCTGGTGGCCGCCGCGGTGGCCGGGCCGCCGGCGGGGCCGGGGCTCACCGGGCCGCCGACCGTGGCGGAGCCGGGACGTGCGGGCGGCGGTGCCCCACCCGAGGGGCCCGCGCCCCCGCAGCCGGCGAGAACCGACCCCGCCAGGAGCGAGGCCGCGCAGACCGAGGCCGCGCGGGCCGATCCGGTGCGAACCGGGCCGGCTATCGAGGTGGTGGCGATGGTGTACCCCCGACGTGCGGCGAAACGTGACAATACAATGCCCGTCCGCACAAGCTGTCACGATAGACGCTCGACGGCGCCGTGGGACGGGCAACGGCGAACCGCGGCAGCCGCGTCCTAATATCAGTTCGATGATGACCACGGTGGAAGGCGGCGACGCCCGCCGCGGTGGGCCGCCGGGCGATCCGGCCGGCCCGGTACAGGTCATCGAGCGTTACCTGGACCACGTCGACGGCGAGCGCGGGCTGGCCCGGAACTCGGTGCTGGCCTACCGCCGTGACCTGCGCCGCTACCGCGAGCACCTGGCGGCCGGCGGGATCACCTCGCTGGCGGCGGTGGGGGAGGCGCAGATCGCGGAGTTCGCCGCCGCCCTGCGGGAGGGCGACGAGACCCATCCGCCGCTCGCCCCGGCGTCGGTGGCCCGGATGCTGGTCGCGGTCCGGTCGCTGCACCGCTTCGCCGCGCAGGAGGGCGACGTCAGCGAGGACGTGGCCCGTCCGGTCCGGCCGCCGGTGCCGCCCAGGCGGCTGCCGCGGGCGCTCACCGTCGACCAGGTGAGCGCGGTCATCGCCGCCGCGGTGGCCGGCGGCCCGGAGTACGCGGAGGTCTCCGGCGGCGACCCGGCGGAGCTGGCCCGGCGGCTGCGCTCCGCGGCCCTGCTCGAACTGCTCTACGGGACGGGCGCGCGGATCTCCGAGGCCGTCGGGCTGGATCTGGACGATCTCGACCTGGACCGGTCCGCGGTGCGGCTGCGGGGCAAGGGTGGGCGGGACAGGGTCGTCCCGCTCGGCCGGTACGCGGTGACCGCGCTGGAACGTTACCTGCGGCGCGGACGGCCGCATCTGGTCACCGAGTGTTCGGGGACGGCGGTCTTCGTCTCGCGCCGGGGGAACCGACTGTCCCGGCAGAGCGCGTGGTCGGCGCTGCGCGCGGCGGCGAACGCGGCCGGCGTTCCCGGGGCGTCGCCGCACGTGCTGCGGCACTCGTTCGCGACCCACCTGCTCGACGGCGGCGCGGATGTCCGGGTGGTGCAGGAGCTGCTGGGGCATGCCTCGGTCAGCACGACCCAGATCTACACGCTGGTCACGATGGACCATCTGCGTGAGGTGTACGCGTCGTCCCACCCGCGGGCCCTGCGACGCCCGCCCGGGTTCGGGTATCCGCCCGCGCCGGGCACGGGCGGCGCGGTGGCGGGCCCCGACCTGGCCGCGACGGACGCCGGCCTGGTGGCACCCGGTGCGGACCAGGTCGTTCCTCCGCGCCCTGCCGCCGGCACCCCGTGACGGGCACCCCGTTGTCGGGTGCCCTCTGATCTGAGTTGTCGGGTGCCCTTTTGAACGGTCGGCCGCCCATGGGTGACCGACGCGCGCGACGATGACCCCGGGCGACCCGTGAGCTCGACCGGCCTGCTGCCAGACCGTCCCTGTTCAGGACGGCCTTCGTTCGGGACGGTGCGAGCCGTTTCAGGACGGCGTGTACGGCCCCAGGCTCGGCATTCCGTTGGAGGGCGCGGGCGAGGGGACGCCGCCGACCCCGCCCACCGACTGGTTGCTGCGCTCGGCGAGGGTCTCGCCCACCTTGCGCGCGATCGCTTCCATCAGGCGCAGTGCCTGCGGCAGCGACAGGTTCAGCACCACTTCGCTGTCGTTCGTCATCGCGAAGCGAACCGACACGTCCGCCATTGCTCGACCTCTCTCGCCTGACTCGTAAGATCTGCCTGCCGAAGATCTGCTTGTTACGTGTGATTGGGAACGGTACGGCCCATCTGGGACGAACGCACGTCCGGGGCTCCTCGAAGCGTACGGATCATCACGTTGCGTCAGGTCGTCGGTGCTCCGCGTCGTGGTCAGAGTTCGATGAAGATCCGCCACCCGTGCTGCTCCTTCGCCGGTCGCGATGCTCCGCCGGAGGCGTCGGTGCCGCCTGCCCGAGCCGGGGATCAGTCCAGCTCACATCAATGATCGCGATCGTAGCTACCCCGTTGTTTCTTCATAGTCCCCTATCGGGTGGGTGGCCCCGCGAGGGGGTGGGGGTAAATGTCCTTCCGCTGGCCGTTGTGTGCCCCTGTGTGTCGCGTGGGGCCTTCGTGGTATCTGACGGTCGAGGTCACCGGCAACCCTCGGGTGGGGAACCCCTCATGCCGATACCGCGTGCTCCCCGGCCCGCCCACCGCCTCTCCCTGGTAACCCGCCTCTCCCTGGCAGCCCACCGCGGGCCGGCGCTCGTCGGGTCGCGAACCCCGAACTGGGAGCGGAGTCACAGGGTGTGACGGTGGTCGGCATGTGGAGCGGGTTTCGGGCAGGATGGCCTGGTGAGCTCAGCATCGACGCCTCTTCCGGACGTCTCCTCGCTCGTGATCGGCATCCTCGGCGGTTCGGGGCCGCAGGGCGGCGGGCTCGCGGGCGGCGGCGCGCGGGCGGGCCCCGCGGGCCGCGGCGGGGCCCCCCCCCCCCCGCGCGGCGGGGCGGCGGCCGCGAAGCGGGCCGCGTCCGGGCGGAACATCTCCGGCGGCGACAACGCCGACGTCGCCGAGCGGGCCGACGTCGTGATCGTCGCCGTCCCGTGGGAGGGGCACGGTGAGCTGCTGGCCGACCTGCGCAAGCAGCTGGCTGGCAAGATCGTGATCGACTGCGTGAACCCGATGGGCTTCGACAAGGGTGGCGCGTTCGCGCTGCCCGTCGCCGAGGGCAGCGCCGCGCAGCAGGCCGCCGCCGTGCTGGCGGACAGCACCGTCGTCGGCGCCTTCCACCACGTGTCGGCCGTCCTGCTCATGGACGAGTCCGTCGAGTCGATCGACACCGACATCCTGGTCATCGGCGACGACCGCTCCGCGACCGACACGGTGATCGCGCTGGCGAACCGGATCACCGGGATGCGCGGCATCTACGCCGGCAAGCTGCGCAACGCCGGCCAGGTCGAGGCGCTCACCGCCAACCTCATCTCGGTCAACCGCCGTTACAAGGCGCACGCCGGCCTGCGCGTCACCGACGTCTGAGCGGGCGCGGCATGCCGGCCGAGCAGGGGCCGGCCGGTGACGAGCCGGTCGACGACCTGGGCCTGCCGGTGGCGGTCCCGGCCGTGGTACGGCGTGTGGTCTCCCTGGTGCCGAGCCTGACCGAGTCCGTCGCGGCTACGGCGCCCGGCCTGCTGGTGGGTGCCACCGACTGGTGCTCCCGGCCGGCGGACCTGGCCGTGACGCGGGTGCGCGGCACGAAGAACCCGGACATCGCGGCGATCGTGGCGCTGGCGCCGGACGTCGTCTGCGCCAACGCCGAGGAGAACCGGCAGCCGGACCTGGACGCGCTGCGGGCGGCCGGGCTCGCCGTCTGGGTGACGGCGCCGACCACCGTGCCCGCGGCCCTGCGCAGCCTCGACCGCCTGCTGCGCCTGGCCTGCCGGCTGCCCCGTCCCAGCTGGCTGGAGACGGCGGAGCGGGTCTGGGCGGCGCCGAGCGACGGCCCGCGCCGGCGCGCCGTCGTCCCGATCTGGCGCCGGCCGTGGATGGCGCTCGGCCGCGACACGTTCGCCGGTGACCTGCTGGCCCGGCTCGGGGTCGACAACGCCCTCGCCGGGGCGGACGAGCGCTACCCGCGGGTGGATCTCGACACGCTGCCCGCACATGATCTCGTGGTGCTGCCCGACGAGCCGTACGCGTTCAGCCCGTCAGACGGGCCGGAGGCGTTCGCCGCGCCCGCGGTGTGCGTCTCCGGCCGGCTCCTCACCTGGTACGGGCCGTCGCTGGTCGAGGCCCGCGCGGAGCTGTCCACCGCGCTCGCCGCGGCCCCCCGGCCCTGACGGCGAACACCGGGACGGCGGGACGGTGGGCCCCGGGTGCGGGCCCGCCGCCCCGCCGGAGGTCAGTAGCTGTGCTCGACAGTCGGGTAGAGGCCGCTCGACACCTCGTCACGGAACGCGGCCGCGGCGTCGGTGAGCGCCGTGCGCAGGTCGGCGAACCGCTTGACGAAGCGGGGCGCCTGGCCGCCGGTCAGACCGGCCATGTCCTGCCAGACGAGGACCTGCGCGTCGCAGTCGGCGCCGGCGCCGATCCCCACCGTGGAGATCAGCAGCTCCTTGGTCACCCTGGCGGCCAGGTCGGCGGGGACGACCTCCAGCACGACGGCGAACGCGCCCGCCTCCTGCAGGCCCAGCGCGTCGGCGAGCAGGACCTCGCCGGCGCCGTCGCGGCCCTGTACCCGGTAGCCGCCGAAGGCGTGGACGCTCTGCGGGGTCAGGCCGAGGTGGCCCATCACCGGGATGCCGGCGGCCACCAGCGCCTCGACCTGGGGCAGCACCCGCGCGCCGCCCTCGAGCTTGACCGCGTGCGCCCCGCCCTCCTTGAGGAAGCGGGTCGCGGTCGTCAACGCCTGCTCGGGGCTCGCCTGGTAGGAGCCGAACGGCAGGTCGGCGACGACCATCGCGTGTGGCGCGCCGCGCACCACCGCGCGGACCAGCGGGACCAGCTCGTCCACGGTGATCGGGACGGTGGTCTCGTAGCCGTAGACGGTGTTTGCCGCGGAGTCCCCGACGAGGAGGACCGGGATGCCGGCCTCGTCGAAGATCCCGGCGGTGATCACGTCGTAGGCGGTGAGCATGGCCCACCGCTGGCCGCGGTCCTTGGCCGCGCGGATGTCGCGGACTGTGGTCCGGCTGTGGCTGGCGGGCCGGATGGTGGTCGGTGTGGCGGGCGCCTGGCCACCGGTTCGGGGCGTGGTCGGCGCGCCGTAGAGCGTCGCCGCCGACTCCGTTCCGGGCGTGGCGGGGCCGCTGGATGAGCGGGGCTTGCCGATCGATGAAGTCATGCGATCTCCCGGTGATCCGTCCGGGCGCGGGATCGCGTCCCGGCGTGCCCCCATGCTGCCACCGATCCGCCTTCGCGCGGAGCCCTGCCGTGGGGCACCGGCCCGAGGGTGACATCGCGGGCCACGGGGTGGGGCCGGGCTGTCGCCCTCGCGTGCCCTCCCTGGGCCCGTCAGCGGCGCATGCCGAGTGTGTCCAGAGTGTTTCAATTGTTTGTGTGAAGTGTCGGAGCTGGTGTGTTGACCTGCGGTGGCGCATCATGCACAGGCGCGCTGCAATCGCAAACGGATGCGTGTGGCATCGCGCGGACGTACTGTCCGATCTTGTGAGCCGCGGGCGGGGAAACGTGCCGGCACAGTGTGCCCAGAGTCACCGGGTGTCCGGGCCCCTGGGCCCGGGGCCGTCAGGTGCCCCGGGCAGCCGGGTGGCCGCGGGCAGCCGGCGGGCGGCCACGACCGTGGCGGTGCACCGTCCGTGGATGGCATGACGAAGGCGCGGGTGGCGTAGGGCATGCGGATGCACCAGCACGGCGGCCGGCCTGGGCCGCCATCGTTCGGCCGGGCGGTCTGATGGCCGTCACACACGTGCGCGGGGCGGCGCCTGGGGGCCGGCCGGCGCCCGCGCCCTCAGGGGTGGTGCGCCCGCCGGGGCGTCCGCGGGACACCCGCTGCGACACCGCGATCATCCAGGCGACGCTGACCGAGCTGGCCACCAGCGGGTTCGGTGGGCTGTCGATGGAGGCGGTCGCGGCCGCGGCCGGGGTGGGCAAGGGCACCGTCTACCGGCGCTGGCCGACGAAGGGCGCCCTGGTCGCCGACGCGCTGGCGACGCTGGCGGAGCCCTACGAGCCGCACGACACCGGCTCGCTGCGCGACGACCTCGTCGCCGCGCTCAACTCGGTGCGCCGGCACAGCATCCAGACGCTGTCGGGGCGGATCATGCCGCGCCTGCTGGCGGAGAAGGAGACCCACCCGGAGTTGTTCGACACCTACCGCCAGCAGGTGATCGTCCCGTCGCGGGAGCGGGTGGCAAGCGTCCTGCGGCGCGGGGTGGCCGACGGTGAACTCCTGGCCGACCTGGACATCGACCTGGTGACGGACATGCTCGTCGGTCCGGTCTCCTACCGCCAGTACACCAGCGGGAGCCACGAGGTCAGCGGCACCCGGATCGGCCAGATCGTGGACACCGTCCTGGGCGGCATCCGCCCCTGCTGACCGGTCCCCGCCCACCGGAGGCAGCCGCTCGCCCACCGGGTGGTCGCCGGTCCGCGTGCCCGGCGAGGGCCGGTGTGTCACCGTGCGTGTAATTCCGTTGGGGTGCCCGGAGCGCGCGAGTAGCATCGTCGGTCGGGACGACCTGGCGACCGCACGACCGGGCGACCGCATGACCTGGCGACCGCATCGCGGCCACGCGCCCGGTAACGGCGGTTCGAGGCCGGCACGCGGCCCAGCCGGCCCGACAACCAGAGAACCCGAGATTCGCAGATCCCCGAGAACCAGCCGATCAGTGATCAGGGGCGGTCACAGGCACGCCCCGGTCGTTCGTCCAACGCAGCAGGAGAAACCGGTGTCCGACGTCCGCGTAACCGTCCAGCGAGGTCAGCAGGCCGAGGAGCGGGTGGTGCGGACGGGGACTACGGCCGCCGAGCTCTTCGACGGGGAGCGGTCGGTGATCGCGGCCCGCGTGGGTGGTCTCCAGCGTGACCTCTCCCATCCGCTCGCCGCCGGTGACGTCGTCGAGCCGATCACCGTCGACTCGCCGGACGGGCGGGCCATCGTCCGCCACTCCTGCGCCCACGTGGTGGCGCAGGCGGTGCAGGACCTGTTCCCCAAGGCCCGGCTCGGCATCGGCCCGCCGATCCAGGACGGCTTCTACTACGACTTCGACGTCGAGCGCCCGTTCACCCCGGAGGACCTCAAGGCCGTCGAGAAGCGCGCCCAGGA
Organism: Frankia sp. Mgl5; assembly: GCF_023242985.1. NCBI lineage: Bacteria > Bacillati > Actinomycetota > Actinomycetes > Frankiales > Frankiaceae > Frankia > Frankia sp. Mgl5. The sequence goes on from NZ_JALKFY010000632.1 coordinate 15,195, forward strand.
GATCATCAAGGCCGGCCAGCGCTTCGCCCGGCGGGTCGTCTCCGAGGACGAGGCGCGCGCCGAGCTCGCCGACGAGCCGTACAAGATCGAGCTGATCGGGCTCAAGTCCAGCGCGGGCGACGACTCCGAGGCCGGGGTCGAGGTGGGCGAGGGCGAGCTCACCATCTACGACAACCTCGACCCGAAGTCCGGCGAGCTGTGCTGGAAGGACCTGTGTCGCGGGCCGCACGTGCCCACCACCCGGCACATCCCCGCGTTCGCCGTCCAGCGCTCGGCGGCGGCGTACTGGCGGGGCAGCGAGCGCAACCCGCAGCTGCAGCGCATCTACGGCACCGCCTGGGAGTCCCGCGACGCGCTCAAGGCCTACCAGCACCGGCTGGCCGAGGCGGAGAAGCGCGACCACCGCCGGCTGGGCGCCGAGCTCGACCTGTTCTCCTTCCCGACCGAGATCGGGCCCGGCCTGGCCGTGTTCCATCCCAAGGGCGGCGCGATCCGCACCGTGATGGAGGACTACTCGCGGCGCCGGCACATCGAGGCCGGGTACGAGTTCGTCAACACCCCGCACATCACCAAGTCGGATCTCTACGAGATTTCCGGGCACCTCGACTGGTTCGCCGACGGCATGTACCCGCCCATGCAGCTCGACGGCGGCACGGACTACTACCTCAAGCCGATGAACTGCCCGATGCACATCCTGATCTTCCGGTCGCGCGGCCGGTCGTACCGGGAGCTGCCGCTGCGGCTGTTCGAGTTCGGCACCGTCTACCGGTACGAGAAGTCCGGGGTCGTGCACGGCCTGACCCGGGTCCGCGGCCTCACCCAGGACGACGCGCACCTGTTCTGCGCCCGCGAGCAGCTGCCCACCGAGCTCGACACCGTCCTGAAGTTCGTGCTCGGCCTGCTGCGCGACTACGGCCTGGAGGACTTCTACCTCGAGCTGTCGACCCGTCCGCCGGGCAAGGCGATCGGCAGCGACGAGGAGTGGGCGGAGGCGACCGAGCTGCTGCGCGAGGCCGCCTCCAAGCAGGACCTCGAGCTCGTCATGGACGAGGGCGGCGGCGCGTTCTACGGGCCGAAGATCTCCGTGCAGGCCCGGGACGCGATCGGGCGCACCTGGCAGCTGTCCACCATCCAGGTCGACTTCCAGCTCCCGCAGCGCTTCGACATGACCTACCAGGCGGCGGACGGCACCCGCCAGCGCCCGTTCATGATCCACCGGGCGCTGTTCGGGACGATCGAGCGGTTCTTCGCGATCCTGCTGGAGCACTACGCCGGCGCGCTGCCGCCGTGGCTGGCTCCCGTGCAGGTGGTGGGCATCCCGATCACCGACGAGCACGTGCCGTATCTGACCGACGTGGCGGCGAAGCTGCGGCAGCGGGGCATCCGCGTCGAGGTCGACTCCTCCGACGACCGGATGCAGAAGAAGATCCGCACCGCCCAGAAGCAGAAGGTGCCCTTCATGCTGCTCGCCGGCGACGAGGACGTCGCCAAGGGTGCGGTGTCCTTCCGCTTCCGGGACGGCACGCAGCGTAACGGCGTGCCGGTGGACGAGGCCGTCGCGGAGATCCTCGACGCCGTCGAGCGTCGTATCCAGGTCTGAGCCCGGCCCACCCCGCCCGCGGTCAGGCCGTCCGCGGGCGGGCCGCCCGGCGGTCAGCCCGCAGAGTGGTCGCGCTCGCGCCACCGCGAGGTGATCGGCAGCCGGCGGTCGCGGCCGAACGCCTTGGACGTCACCTTCGGCCCGGGCGGGTTCTGCCGGCGCTTGTACTCGGCGAGGTCGACCAGTCGGATCACCCGGTCGACCGTTGCCGGGTCGTGGCCCGCCGCCGTCAGCTCGGCCCGGCCGAGGTCGTGGCTGACGTAGTCGTCGAGCACGGCGTCGAGGACGGAATAGTCCGGGAGGCGGTCGGAGTCGAGCTGGCCGGGGGCGAGCTCCGCCGACGGCGGCTTGACGATGATCTCCTCCGGGATGGGGGGGACCTCGCCGCGGGCGACCGCCCGCGCGTTGCGCCAGCGGGCCAGCGCCCACACGTTGGTCTTCGAGACGTCCTTGATCGGGGCGAACCCGCCGGCGCTGTCGCCGTAGAGGGTGGAGAAGCCGGTGGCCAGCTCGCTCTTGTTCCCCGTCGTCAGAACCAGGTGGCCGTGCTCGTTCGACAGCGCCATCAGCAGCGTCCCGCGGACCCGCGCCTGCAGGTTCTCCGCGGCCAGCCCGTGCAGGCCCCCCGCGGCCGCGAGCGCGGCGTGGAAGGCGGCCACGGTCGGCTCGATGGGGACGACGCTGTGCCGGGTCCGCTGCCGGCGGGCGAGCTCGGCGGCGTCGTCCAGCGAGCCCTGGGACGAGTGCGCCGACGGCATGGCCACGGTGTGCACGGCATCCGGGCCCAGGGCGTCCACCGCGATCGTGGCCACCAGGGCCGAGTCGATGCCGCCGGAGAGCCCGAGCGCCACCGAGCGGAAGCCGTTCTTGCGGACGTAGTCGCGGGTCCCGGTGACGACGGCGGCGTACAGCTCGCCGGCGGGGTCGGGCCGGTCGGCGACCGTCGCCGGGCGCGGCTCCCAGGCCGGCAGCGGATCGGCGGCGAGCACGACGCGGTTGACGGCCATCGTGGTGCCGTCGCCGGCGTCCACCGGCCCGTCCGGGCCCGTCTCCGGGCCCACGCCGGTGCCGGCGCCTTCGGGCAGGTCGAGATCGACGGTGAGCAGGGTCTCGGCGAAGACCGGCGCCCGGGCGAGGACCTCGCCGCCGGCGTCGACGACCAGCGAGTCGCCGTCGAAGACCAGCTCGTCCTGGCCGCCGACCAGGTTGACGTACGCCAGCGTCGCGCCGGCCTCGCGGGCGCGGCGCGCGCACAGCTCGTCCCGGTGGTAGGACTTGCCCTGCTCGTACGGTGACCCGTTGATACACAGCAGCAGCCCGACCCCGACCTCGCGGGCCACCGCGACCGGGCCGCCCTCCTGCCAGAGGTCCTCGCAGACGGTCAGGCCGACGTCGACGCCGTGCAGCCGGAACACCGGGAACGTGGTGCCCGGCACGAAGTAGCGGAACTCGTCGAACACCCCGTAGTTGGGCAGGTGGTGCTTGGCCGAGCGGGCCGCGACCCTGCCCTGCCACAGCACGGCGACGCAGTTCTGCGGCTCCCCGGCCGGACGTCCGACCGCCGGCGCCGGGGTCGGGGAGGCGTCGAGATAGCCGACGACGACGGCGATCTCGCCGGCGCCCTCCTCGGCGAGCCGGACCGCCAGGCGCTCGAGGGCGGCGGCGGAGGCGGCCACGAAGGAGCGGCGCAGGACGAGATCCTCGGCCGGGTAGCCGGTCAGCGTCATCTCGCCGAACACGACCAGGTGCGCGCTGCGGGCGAGTGCCTGCTTGGTCCAGGAGCTGACCAGCTCCGCGTTGCCGTCCAGGTCTCCGACGGTGGTGTCCACCTGGGCGAGGGCGATCCGCAACTGGGCCATACAGGCAGCGTAGGCCGCGATGCCCCGGCCCGGCGGTGTCGCGGCGGGGGTGGGTACGAGCGGTTGCGGCGGCGCAACTTCGCTGTAACGTCAGGCGCGTCGGGTCGGATCAGTCGCTACTCTCGGGTCAAAGTACCCGGGGGCGCCGCGCCCCGGCTCGGAGTATCGGGCGGCGGCGCATCCGGGGGAAGATCACCGGAAGTTGACTCGGGGAGCCGTGCCGACGAGTCCACACCTCAGCGCGGAGGGCTCATGGACAAACAACAGGAATTCGTTCTTCGCACCCTCGAGGAACGCGACATCCGGTTCGTCCGGCTCTGGTTCACCGACGTGCTGGGGGTGCTGAAGTCGGTCGAGATCGCGCCGGCCGAGCTGGAGGGCGCGCTCGCCGAGGGCATCGGCTTCGACGGCTCCGCGATCGAGGGCTTCGCGCGGGTGCACGAGGCGGACATGCTCGCCCGGCCCGACCCGTCGACCTTCCAGGTGCTGCCGTGGCGCGGCGAGCACCCGATGACCGCCCGCATGTTCTGCGACCTGGTCATGCCGGACGGGACGCCCGCGGTCGCGGACTCCCGCTGGGTGCTGCGCCGCACCCTGGCGAGGGCGGCCGACGCCGGGTTCACCTTCTACACCCACCCCGAGATCGAGTTCTTCCTGCTCAAGCACCCGCCGACGCGCGGCGGCCCGATGCCGCCGCCGGTGGACGAGTCGGGCTACTTCGACCTGACCCCGAACGACATCAGCCACGACTTCCGCCAGCAGGCCATCGGCGTGCTGGAGCGGCTCGGCATCTCGGTGGAGTTCAGCCATCACGAGGTCGCCCCGGGCCAGCAGGAGATCGACCTGCGCTACGCCGACGCGCTCACCATCGCCGACAACATCATGACCTTTCGGCAGGTGGTGAAGGAGGTGGCGCTGCGCCAGGGCATCTACGCGACGTTCATGCCCAAGCCGTTCAGCGACCAGGCCGGGTCGGGCATGCACACCCACATGAGCCTGTTCGAGGGCGACCGCAACGCCTTCCACGACCCGACCGACGAGTACCAGCTCTCCAAGGTGGCCAAGGCGTTCATCGCCGGGCTGCTGGTGCACGCGGCCGAGATCACCGCGGTCACCAACCAGTGGGTGAACTCCTACAAGCGGCTGGTCGGCGACCAGCGTGCCGGTGAGCTGATGGAGGCGCCCGCCTACGTCTGCTGGGGCCACAACAACCGCTCGGCGCTCATCCGGGTGCCGCTGTACAAGCTCAACAAGTCCAACGCGGCCCGGGTCGAGTTCCGGTCGCCGGACAGCGCCTGCAACCCCTACCTGACCTTCGCGCTGATGCTCGCCGCCGGCCTGCGCGGGGTACAGGGCGGGTACGACCTCCCGGCACCGGCGGCCGACGACGTGTGGACGCTGACGGACGCGCAGCGCCGGGAGCGCGGCATCACCGCGCTGCCCGGGTCCCTCGCCGAGGCGATCGCGACCATGGAGACGTCCTCGCTCGTCCGGGAGACCCTCGGCGACGAGCTGTTCGACTTCTTCCTGCGCAACAAGCGCTCGGAGTGGATCGAGTACCGCAGGCAGGTCACGCCGTTCGAGATCGACCGGTACCTCCCGACCCTGTGAGGAGCCGGCGGCCGCGGGCCGCCGCTCCTCCGGAAGACGCGCCCATGCCCCACCAGACGTCCGTACCCCACCGGGTGACCGCGCCCGGCCGGCTGACCGTTCCCGTCAGATGACCGTCCCGGCCGCTGACCGGCGGCGCCACACGGCCGCCGCGCAGCTCGCCCGGCTCGGCTTCTCCGACGTCGAGCGGGTCGCCGTGACCATGCGGCGGATCGGCCTGCTGCCGGTGGATGACGGCGCGGGCGGGTTCGCGGCGAGTGCCGTCGTCGGCGAGCTCGCTGCCGCCGCCGATCCCGACCGGGCGCTGCGCTGCCTCGACCGGCTGCTGGACGCATTGAACGCCCAGGACACGCCAGACGCCCAGGACACGCTGGCGGGCGCGCGGCTGCTGACCGCGCTCGCCAGCCGGGCGGGCCTGCGCCGCCGGCTGGTCGCGGTGCTGGGCGCGAGCTCCGCACTGGGTGATCATCTCGTCGCGCACCCCGGGGACTGGGCGATCCTGGACTCCGACGAGGCGATGACCGGCCCGGCCGATCCGGTGGCGGCCCGCGGCAGGCTGCTGCGGGCCGTCGGCGCGGACCCGGGCGCCGTCGAGCCCCGCGCCCGCGGCGCCGGCCCGGACGTGCTGGACGCGCTGCGCCTGGCCTACCGGCGCGCCCTGCTCGTCCTGGCCGCGCGGGACCTCACCGGGGCGGTGACCCTCGACGACGCCACCGCCGAGCTCGCCGACCTCGCCGGGGCCGCCCTCGACGCCGCCCTCGCCGTGGCCCGCGCCGGGCTCGGGCCCGGCGACGTCCCCGTCCGCCTCGCCGTGATCGGGATGGGCAAGTGCGGCGGGTGCGAGTTGAACTACGTCAGCGACGTCGACGTCCTGTTCGTGGCCGAGCCGGCGCTGACGCCGAAGGCGGCGGCTGGGACTGAGGCGGCGGCTGGGACTGAGGCTGTGCAGGCGCGGACGCCGGAGGCGGCGCCGGGTCTGGAGGCGGTGCTGCGCACCGCGACGCGGCTCGCCGAGCGGGTCGTCCGGGTCTGCGGCACGCCGACCGCGGCCGGCGAACTGTTCCAGGTCGACGTCAACCTCCGCCCGGAGGGCCGGCACGGCGCACTGGTGCGCACCCTCGACAGCCATCGGGCCTACTACCGGCGCTGGGCCCGGACCTGGGAGTTCCAGGCCCTGCTCAAGGCCCGCCCGATCGCCGGCGACCCCGAGCTCGGCCGGCGGTTCGCCGCGATGGTCGCCCCGATGGTGTGGACGGCGGCCTCCCGCCCCGGGTTCGTCGCCGACATCCGGGCCATGCGGCGGCGGGTGGAGCGTTCGCTGTCACGCTCCGAGGCCGACCGCAACCTCAAGCTCGGCCCCGGCGGGCTGCGCGACGTCGAGTTCGCGGTGCAGCTGCTGCAACTGGTGCACGGCCGGGCGGACGCCAAGCTCCAGGTCGCGTCCACCCTGGACGCCCTCGACGGGCTGGCGCGCGGCGGGTACGTCGGCCGCCGCGACGCCGCCGGGCTCGCCGATGCCTACCGGTTCCTGCGCGCGGCCGAGCACCGGCTGCAACTACAGCGGCTGCGCCGGCTGCACACGCTGCCGCGCGATCCCGGGGAGCTGCGCTGGCTGGCCCGGTGCATGGGCCTGCCGGGCGCCGCCGAGCTGGAGGCGGAGCACCGCCGGGTGGCCCGCTTCGTCCGTTCCCTGCACGAGAAGCTCTTCTACCAGCCGCTGCTGGAGGCCGTGGCCCGGCTGTCCGCGGAGGAGATGCGGCTGACCCCGCAGGAGGCCGCCGACCGGCTGGCCGCGCTCGGCTTCGCCAACCCGGCCCGCTCCCTGCGTCACATCGAGGCGCTGACGAACGGCGTGAGCCGCACGGCGGCCATCCAGCGACACCTTCTGCCGGCGATGCTGCCCGCGTTCGCCGACGCCCCTGAGCCCGACGCCGGGCTGCTGGCGTACCGGCAGGTCAGCGAGGCGCTCGGGCGCACCCCCTGGTACCTGCGGCTGCTGCGGGACTCCGCCGGCGCCGCCGACCGGCTCGCCCGGGTGCTGGCCACCAGCCGGTACGTCGCCGACCTGATGGCCCGGGCGCCGGAGTCGGTGCGGCTGCTGCGCACCGAGGAGGAGCTGCGCCCGGTGCCGCGGGAGGCGCTGGTACGCACCCTGCTCGCGGTCGCGCACCGCAACCCCGACGCCGAGGACGCGGTCGGTCGGGCCCGGGCGGTGCGCCGGGTGGAACTGGTCCGGGTCGCTTGTGCGGACCTGCTGGGCCTGCTCGACGTCGGCGCGGTCGGCCGGGCCCTCTCGGACGCCGCCGCGGCCACGATCGAGGCCGCCCTGCTGACCGCGCGCCGCCAGGTCGCCGGCGTCAGCGGTGGCTCGGACGGGCTGCCCGTCCGGCTGGCCGTCGTCGCGATGGGCCGGCTCGGCGGCGGGGAGCTGTCCTACGGCAGCGACGCCGACGTGCTCTTCGTCCACGAGGCGGAGCCCGGGGTCGGCGAGGCGCGCGCGGCCCGGCTCGCCGCCGAGATCATCGGTGAGCTGCACCGCCTGCTCGCGCTGCCAGGGCCGGACCCGCGGCTCACACTCGACGCCGCGCTGCGCCCGGAGGGACGCAGCGGGCCGCTGTCCCGCACGCTCGAGGGCTACGCGTCGTACTACGACCGGTGGTCGCTGGCGTGGGAGGCTCAGGCCCTGCTGCGCGCCCAGCCGCTGGCCGGCGACGCGGAGCTCGCGGGCCGCTTCTGCCGGCTCGTCGACCGGGTCCGCCACCCGCGCGGGCTGCCCGCCGGCACGATCGCCGAGACCGTGCGGCTGCGCGGGCGGATGGAACGGGAACGCATCCCCCGCGGCGCCGACCGCGCCCTGCACGTGAAGTTCGGCCCGGGCGGGCTGACCGACGTCGAGTGGACGGTGCAGATCCTCCAGCTCGGCCACGCCTGGCGGCTGCCGGACCTGCGCACCACGGCCACCCGGGACGCCCTGCGCGCCGCGGCCCGCGCCGGTCTGGTCACCGCGGGCGAGCTCGCCGCGCTGGACGCCGCGTGGACGCTGGCGTCCCGGGCCCGCAACGGGATCATGCTGACCTCCGGCCAGGCGGGGGACCAGCTCCCGGCCGGCCCGCCCGGCCTGGAACGGGTGGCCCGCGCGCTCGGGTACCCGGCGGAGGCGGTGGACCGGCTGCCCGGCGACTACCGGCGCGCCGCCACCCGCGCGCGTGCGGTGGTCGAGGAGATCTTCGACCGCGAACAGCGCATCGCTCCCAGCTGACCGCGCTCTGCTACGTTTGATGCCGAAAACGGCGCTGAACGTGGTGCCGGACCACCCGAACGTGATGTCTTCCGTTTGGTGCTGGACGTACTGGTTCGGCGCTGGACGTACTGGTGCTTGACGTACTTGTCTCGACGGGGAGATGCGTTGGCGGCGTCCCGGCTCTTCGTGAGCCACAGCGCGGCGGACCGTGCCTGGGCCGAGTGGATCACCTGGCAGCTGTGCGCGGCGGGCTACGACGCCACGTTCGCCCCCTGGGACTTCGTGGCGGGTGACAACACGGTGGCCCGCACCAACGCGGCGCTGGCGACCGTGGACCGGCTGCTCGCGCTCTGCTCGCCGGCCTACCTCGAGTCGTGGCCGTGCCAGGAGGAATGGCAGGCGCTGTGGCGGCGGAGCCGGGACCGAGCCGGGGGCCGGGGGCCGGTACTGCCGGTGCTGATCGGCCCGTGTGAGCTGCCGCCCCTGCTGGCGGCGGTCCGGCCGGTCGACCTCACCGGGTACCGGGGCGAGGCCGACGCCCGTGCGCGGTTGCTCGACGGCGTGGCCGGGCGCGCTCGGCCCGCGCGGGCGCCGCTGTTCCCGGCGGCCCGCCGCCCCCCCCGGTACCGCCCCCCCCCCGCCCCCGGGGGCCCGCCCCCCCCCGCCGAAACCCCCGCCCAC
>NZ_JALKFY010000633.1:0-23757 GCF_023242985.1 Frankia sp. Mgl5
GGGGGGGGGGGGCTTTTTTTTTAACCCCCCCGGGGGGCGGGCGGGGGCGCGCCCCCCCCGCCACGCCGGTCGCCGGTATGGAGCAGGTCGCCGGTATGGAGCGGCCCGCATGGAACCGGATGGATTGGCCGTCCGTTGTGACAGTTCGGTCGTCCTTCCTCGCGAAGTCCGGCCAGGCGCCGAGCCCCGCGATCGCGGCCCCGCCCCCGCCGTATGAGCGCCCCGCCTCGGCGGTGCGCGTGACAGGCCGTCGCGGCAGGTCGTGACCCCCTGACCCCCGGCCGCGAGTGGACCGGTGTTCGGAGCGCTCCGGTCGGAACCGTCCCTCTCGGCGCGCCGCCGATCGCTGCTGGTCGGCGCCTCCGCCGCGCCCGCCGACCACCGGGCCTGCGCCGGGCCGCCGACCGCGGGGCCGCCGCTGTCGTCGTCGCCGGTCGTCGCTGTGGTCGCCGTCGCCGAGTCGCCGTCGTGTCGCCGCCGCCGTCCGGCCGCGCCCTGACCCGACACACCCTGACCCGACAGACCCTGAGGCGACGCCTCGGTGACCCGATGCGCTCCTGACCCGATGCGCCCCTGAGTCCTGGCCGGGCATCCACGCATGACTCGGGAGAGCCGTCCGAGCACTCTGACGCAAGGACTCCCAGGCCGTGACCTGGCTCTAGTCACTTCGGGTGGTCTCGCCGCCTGCTCGGCATCGTCGCGGAATGCTCCCCGTGGTCTCGTGTGGCTTGCCCGGAGCCCGGGCGACATCCGCGCGGTGCCCTGATCGCGTCGGAAAAGCCCTTGTGAACTGGGTATTTGTCGCGATCGAGGGGGTGGCTCCAAGATGGGCGAGAGAAATGGGCGGCGCTTATGCTTGCGGCCACTCGGTTATGGTGACTAGGTTGAACGGGCCATGTCACTGCGTATGTGGGGGTCAGAAGAGACGAGTCTGCCGACAGCGCGCCCGTCCGGCCCAGGCCGGCGTCGGCGGCTGTTCCAGATCGTCACCGGAGGAACGGCTGGATGAATGTCATGTCATGGGATGTGCGGGTGCGGTCCGCCGTCGGGGCCGCGGTGCCGGGCCGGGGAAAGCCGGCACTGATTCCCGGTGGTTTCAGTCGTCGACGCTCCGCACCCGGACGGCATGACATGTCACTCTGTGCACGCGCCGGAAAGAATCCAGGCGAGGTGCAGAATCGTAACCATTCCAGGCGTGTGTGCGGCATCGTCGCGGCGAACATCGGGTGGACGGCGAAACGCGTGCTGCCCGTGGAGCGGGACAACACGTCGGGCGCGGTCGGCCCCGAGATCGCCGTGGAGCGTGCCGCGCCGCGTTCCGTGTGTTCGCCGGCGTGCGTGGGTGATGGGCGGGGGCACCTGATCGTTTCGTGGCGCGCCCTGGTTGTGGAGACCCCGTCCGGACGGGCTAGTATTTCGCGCACGTTCGCTGCCTCGGGTGAGCCGATCGGACCGGGCCACAGTCACTACGACCGAATCGTCGCCGGCGGCGGGGAGTCCGGGCCGGTCGCCGGTTCTGTCCCTCATATGGAGTTGCACCTGCCTGATATGCCGATCGCCCCACGACGCCGACACCGGACTACCGCGAGGCGCGCGGATCAGCGGCGGTCTGTCAGCGATCTCTCCCGTGGTTCACCGGCGCCCGCCGGCCGAGCCCGCCTGAATCCGACCCCGGCCCGCCGGCCGGTGCCGACGGCATCCGTTCCCGGTCGTCGCCCATCACGGTGGTGCCTGGCCAGGAGGAGCATCCGATGAGCAGCTCGTTCAGTGCCCAACCGAGGCCCATGGCGGTCGAGCCCGGAGACCGGGATCTGGTCGTCGTCGTCAGCCCGTTCGGTGAGCCCGCGCCGCACCTGGTGGCGGCGGTCGGCCACGCCGGCGGCCTGGGAATCCTCGATCTCGGCCTCGACCCGGCCCGCGGCCGGGAGTCGATGGCCGCCGCGGCCGCCTGGTCGACCGCGCCGTTCGGGGTCCGGGTCCCCGAGGGCTGCCCGATCGGCAGCGGTGACCTGCCTGCCGGCGTCGACACGGTGCTGCTCGGGGTGAACGCCCCGTGGACGGTGGCCGAGGCGGCCGGCCGTGGTCGGCGTGTCCTCGTCGAGGTGCTCTCCGTGGCGGACGCGATGGGCGCGCTCGAATCGGGAGCGGCCGGCCTCGTCGCGCGCGGCAGTGAGGCCGGCGGACGGGTCGGTGACCTCACGACGTTCACTCTGCTACAGCACCTGATCGCCGCGAAGGCGACACGGCGGGACGGGACCGTTGCCCCCGTGTGGGCCGCTGGTGGCATTGGCCCGGCCACGGCCGCCGCGGCGATCGCCGGCGGGGCGGCCGGTGTGGTCCTGGACTCGCAGCTCGCGCTCGTTCGCGAGATGGAGCTGCCCATCGAGATCGCGGCCGCCGTTCGCGCCATGGACGGCAGCGAGACCGCGCTGATCGAGGGCCACCGCGTCTACGTGCGCCCGGATCTGCCGGTCGCCCGGCTGGTCGGCTGGCCCGCCGGCGCGGGTGCTCCCAAGGGCGGCGACGAGCCGGCCACGGACTTCCGGGACACCGGCGGCGAGCTCGCCTCCGACGGCGCGCTGACGTCCGTCGCGCCGGCGGCAACGGCGCCGGCGGCCACGGCATCCACCATCGGCGGCGAGCGGGGCCCGGTGGCACTGCGGCTGGGTGGGCGCGACCTGCGGGAACAGCTTCTCCCGGTCGGGCAGGACGGTGCGCTGGCGGCCGACCTGGCCGACCGGTACGTGTCGGCGAGCGCCGTGGTGCGGGCCGTGCGGGAGTCCGTGCGGACCGCCCTCGACTCGGCGGCGCGCCACCGGCCGCTCGCGCCGGGATCGCCGTTCGCGGCCGCCCGCGGGCTGCGCTACCCGGTCGCGCAGGGGCCGATGACCAGGGTCAGCGACCGGGCGCGGTTCGCCCGCTCGGTGGCCGACGCGGGCGGGCTGCCCTTCCTCGCGCTCGCGCTGCTGGACGGCGCCGCGACCCGGACGCTGCTGACGGAGACCGCCGAGCTGCTCGGCGACTTGCCCTGGGGCGTGGGGATCCTCGGGTTCGCGCCGCCCGAGGTGCGCGCGGCCCAGCTTGAGGCGGTGCACGAGGTGCGCCCGCCCTGCGCGCTGATCGCCGGCGGCCGGCCGGCCCAGTCGGCGCCGCTGGAGGCCGCCGGCATCGACACCTTCCTGCACGTGCCCTCGCCGGGGCTGCTCGACCGCTTCCTCACCGACGGGGCGCGCAAGTTCGTCTTCGAGGGCCGCGAGTGCGGCGGCCACGTCGGGCCGCGGGCCAGCTTCTCGCTGTGGGAGGCGCAGATCACGCGCCTGCTCGCGTTCGCCCGGGCCGCCGGCGACGGCCCGGCGTCGCTCGAGGACGTCCATGTGCTGTTCGCGGGCGGCATCCATGACGCGACCTCGGCGGCCATGGTCGCGGCGGCGGCGGCGCCGCTGGCCGACCGCGGCGCGCGGGTCGGTGTGCTCATGGGGACGGCCTACCTGTTCACCGAGGAGGCGGTCGCCGACGGCGCGATCATGCCCGGTTTCCAGGAGGCGGCGATCGGCGCCACCAGCACCGTGCTGCTGGAGACCTCACCCGGGCACGCCACCCGGTGCGTGGAGTCCGAGTTCGTGCACACCTTCCTGCGCCGGCGCGAGGAGCTGACGGCCGCGGGCGTGGCGCGCAAGCAGATGTGGGCCGAGCTGGAGTCGCTCAACCTGGGCCGGCTGCGGATCGCCAGCCGGGGCGTCCGCCGCGAGGGGGGCCAGCTGGTCGAGGTCGGGCCCCGCGAGCAGGCCACGGACGGCATGTTCATGATCGGCCAGGTGGCGGCCCTGCGATCGGAGCGCACGACGATCGGCCGGCTGCACGCCGAGGTGACCGAGCAGGCCACGGCGCTCGTCGCCGAACGGGCGGCCGAGCGGGCCGGCGGGCCGACCGGGCAGGTCGCCGCGCTGCCGGCCCAGCGCACCGCCGGGAGCGCCGACGCCGACGCCGACGCCGACGCCGACGGCGACGGCGACGCCGACGGCGACCAGGCCGAGCGCGCCGCGCGGTCCGTGGCCGCCGTGCGCGAGGCGGCGCGGTCGCTCGACATCGCGATCGTCGGTATGTCGGCGGTGTTTCCGCGGGCTTCCGACGAGAAGGACTACTGGGCCAACGTGGTCGGCGGCGTCGACGCGATAACAGAGGTGTCGCCCGAGCGGTGGGACGCGGATCTCTACTACGACCCGGAATCGGTCGTGAAGGACGCCGGCCGACGGACGCCGTCCAAATGGGGCGGATTCCTGCCGAGAATCCCGTTCGACGCGCTCGCCTACGGAATACCGCCGCGTTCTCTGCGCAGCATTGATCCGGGCCAGCTCCTCGCGCTGGAGGTCGCCGCCCGGGCGATTCGCGACGCCGGGTATGAGAACCGGCCGTTCGACCGCCGACGCACCTCCGTCGTCTTCGGCGCTGAATCAGGGTCCGACCTTTCCACGACGTATGGATTCCGCTCCGCGCACCGGGCCTGGGTCGGTGAGCTTCCCGCCGAGCTCGAGGAGCTCCTGCCCGAGCTCGACGAGGATTCCTTTCCCGGCATGCTCGCGAACGTCATAGCCGGCCGGGTGGCGAATCGACTCGACCTGGGCGGCCTGAACTTCACCGTGGACGCGGCGTGCGCCTCCTCGCTGGCCGCCCTGGACGCGGCGTGCAAGGAACTGTCGGCGGGCGCGTCCGACATGGTGCTGTGCGGTGGAGTGGACACTCATTCCAGCGTCCACGACTTCCTGCTTTTCGCCTCGGTGCACGCGCTGTCTCCCGGGGGCCGTTGCCGCAGCTTCGACTCCGGCGCGGACGGCACCAGCCTCGGTGAGGGTGTCGCCGTCGTCGTTCTCAAGCGCCTCGCGGACGCGCAGCGCGACGGCGACCGGATCCGTGCCGTCATCCGGTCGGTCGCCGGCTCCTCCGACGGTCGGGCGCTCGGCCTGACCGCGCCGCGCAAGGCCGGGCAGGTCATCGCCCTCGAGCGTGCCTACGCGACGGCGGGAATCTCGCCGTCCGAGGTCGGCATGCTGGAGGCGCACGCCACCGGAACGGTCGTGGGGGACCGCACCGAGCTCGCCACGCTCACCGAGGTTTTCATCGAGCACGGCGCCGCCGTCGGCCAGTGTGCGGTCGGTTCGGTGAAGTCGCAGATCGGCCACACGAAGTGCGCCGCGGGCCTGGCCGGGCTGGTCAAGGTGGCGCGCGCGGTGGAGACCGGTGTGCGGCCGCCAACGCTGCACATGGACCGCCCCAACCCGTACTGGGAGCGGGAGAGCAGCCCGTTCTACTTCGACGACCAGGCCCGTCCGTGGATCGCGCCCGCCGGGCGCCGCCACGCCGGCCTGTCCGCCTTCGGGTTCGGCGGGACGAACTTCCACGTCGTCGTGTCGGCCTACGACAAGGCACCGGAGCCCGCGCACGGCCTGGACCGGTGGCCGGCGGAGCTGTTCGTGATCCGCGGCCGGGACCGCGCCGCCGCGCTGCGCCGGCTGGACCGCCTCGCCGAGCTGGTCCGCGCGAACGAGGAGGCAGGCCGGCCCTACCACCTGCGCGATCTCGCCCGCACCGCGGCCGAGGAGCGAGGTGGCCCGGTGCGGATCGCCTTCGTCGTCGACGAGCTGGACGATCTTGCCGCCGCCCTCGACCGGGCGCGGGAGCCCCGGTCCGACTCCCGCCTCGGCGTGTTCGTCCACGCCGAGGACGAAGCCGGTGCCGCGGGCGCAACGGCCGGTGCCGGGACGTCCGCCGAGGGCGTCGGCGCCGGCTCGGTGGCGTTCCTCTTCCCCGGCCAGGGCAGCCAGCGCCCCGGGATGCTCGCGGATCTCTTCGTGGCCTTCCCGCGCCTGCGCGCCCTGCTGGAGCTCGCCCCGGACGTCGCCGCCACGGTGTTCCCCCCGGCCGCCTTCAGCGACACCGAGCGGACGGCCCAGGCCGCGGCACTGACCGACACCCGGGCGGCCCAGCCCGCGCTGGGGATGGCCGGGCTGGCCGTCCATGACATCCTGGCCGGACTGAAGATCCGTCCCGATCATGTCGCCGGTCACTCCTACGGGGAGCTGGTCGCGCTGTGCGCGGCTGGGGCGTACGACCGGGCCGACCTCGTCCGGCTCAGCCGGGCCCGCGCCGACGCGATTCTCGCGGCGGCCGGCGGCGACCCGGGCACCATGGCCGCGGTGTCGGCGACGGCCGACCAGATCCGGGACGTGCTCGGTGCGCCCGCCGCCGACGGCACCGTGGCGGGAGTGGCGCTCGCCAACCAGAACGCGCCGCGCCAGACCGTGATCTCCGGGCCGACCGCCGACGTCGACGCCGCGGTCGGCCGGCTCAAGGACGCCGGGCTCTCGGCCCGGCGCATCCCGGTGGCCTGCGCCTTCCACAGTCCGGTGATCGCCGGCGCGGCCCAGGCGCTGGCGGGTGAGCTCGCGGCCACGCCCGTCGGCGATCTCACGCTGCCGGTGTGGTCCAACACGACCGCCGCGCCCTACCCGCGGACCCCGGACGGCACGCGCGCGACGCTGGCCGGCCAGGTCGCGGCCCCCGTCCGCTTCGTCGAGCAGATCGAGGCGATGTACGCGGCCGGCGTGCGGGTCTTCGTCGAGACCGGGCCGGGCCGGGTGCTCTCCCAGCTCACGGCGAAGATTCTCGCCGGACGTCCGCACCGGGTCGTGGCGACCGACGCGCCGGGGGAGCACGGCCTGCGCCGGCTGCTGCTCGCGGTGGCCGAGCTCGCGGCGGCCGGAGTGGAGATGGACCCGTCGCCGCTGTTCGCGGGCCGCGACACCCGCACGGTTCCGGCCGACGGGATGCCGCGGCGCCCGGGCTGGCTGATCGACGGGGCGTATGTGCGAACCGGCCAGGGCGGTTACCTGCCCGGTGGTCTGCGGCCCGCCCGGCGGGTTCCGCCGGTCGCGCCGGCGGTGGTGACCGAGCCGGCCACGGCTGGGACGGGTGGGTCCGGTGACACAGGCAGGCAGGACGGCCCCGAGGCCTGGCGCGTGCTCGCGCCCGGCCCAGTTGTGGGCGGCCCAGTGGTGGCCGGCGGATCGGCAGGAGGCACTCCAGTGGACGGCCCTCAGATGATGAACGGGCACGCGAACGGGCACCGCGACGGCTGGTACCCGGGGCCGAACAGGTCCGGGCCCGCGCTCGCCGCCGCCGGGACTTCCGGCGAGCAGGTGGTCGACAGCCGTCCGGCTGCCCCGGCCCCGGTCGCCAGCCCCGCCGACGCGGCCGTCCTCGAGTTCCTGCGGACGGGCCGTGATCTTGTGGCGGCGCAGCGTGACGTTCTGCTGACGTATCTGGGTGGCGCCGCGGCCGCGCCGGTCGAGCACGGTGCCGGGCGGTGGACGCCGGCAACCACCCTGCCGGCCCCGGCGGCCGTCATGCCGGCCGCCGCGCCCGCTGTGACCACCGCGCCCGCTGTGACCACCGCGCCCGCTGTGACCGCCGTGCCTGCCGCGCCCGCCGTGGCCGCCGTGGCCGCCGTGGCCGCGTCGGCCCCGGCCATGCCGGCCCCGGTTGTCGCCATGCCCGCCGCGGTGGAGGCCGGTGCGCTGGTCGCCGCTGTGCCGGCCGCGGTGGAGGCGGGCGTATCGGCTGCCGCCGGGTTGTCGGCGGAGGCTGTGGCGGATGCGGTGGTGGGGGTGATCGCGGATCTGACGGGTTATCCGGTGGAGATGTTGGAGCCGGATTTGGATCTTGAGGCTGATCTGTCGATCGATTCGATCAAGCGGACGGAGATTCTGGGGGAGCTTGCGGGCCGGGTGGGTCTGGCTGGTGTGGGTGCGGGCGATGTGGATGAGTCGGTGGTGGAGGAGTTGGCGGCGGTGAAGACGGTCCGGGGGATCGTTTCCTGGATCGTGGAGCACCAGGCCGCCGGTCCGTCCGCCGGCACGGCGCCTGCCGTGCTTCCGGTCGGCGCCCCCCTGGCCGCGGCCGACGGGTCCGCGCCCGCGGGTGGGCCGTCCGCCGGGTTGTCGGCGGAGGCTGTGGCGGATGCGGTGGTGGGGGTGATCGCGGATCTGACGGGTTATCCGGTGGAGATGTTGGAGCCGGATTTGGATCTTGAGGCTGATCTGTCGATCGATTCGATCAAGCGGACGGAGATTCTGGGGGAGCTTGCGGGCCGGGTGGGTCTGGCTGGTGTGGGTGCGGGCGATGTGGATGAGTCGGTGGTGGAGGAGTTGGCGGCGGTGAAGACGGTCCGGGGGATCGTTTCCTGGATCGTGGAGCACCAGGCCGCCACCCCGGCGATCACCGCCGGGGACGGAACCGGCCACGGTGCGGGGCCCGGCGCCGGCGGCGACGCGGGATGG
Source organism: Frankia sp. Mgl5 (assembly GCF_023242985.1). Classification (NCBI taxonomy): domain Bacteria; kingdom Bacillati; phylum Actinomycetota; class Actinomycetes; order Frankiales; family Frankiaceae; genus Frankia; species Frankia sp. Mgl5. The sequence goes on from NZ_JALKFY010000633.1 coordinate 8,334, forward strand.
GCCGGGCCCGGACAGGTCGAGGTGCCCGAGCAGAGCCGCGCCGAGCGTCGGTCCGCCGCTGCTGGTGCCGGCGGCCGGGGGCAGCCCGGCGGGCCGTGGGCCGGGTCGGCGGCGGTCCCGGCGTCCGCCGCCGCGGCGCCGGCCACGGCCGTTCCGGTGCCGGCGGGTGTTCCGGTGATGTCCGCGCCGCTCGGAGCGCCGGCCGGTGCCCCGCCACGGCCCGCGTCGGCACCGGAGAGCTGGGGGGTGCGCTCGGCCCCACGGGGCTCGACGGACCCGGTGTTCGCCGAGCGGGTGCCGCTGCGTCGGTTCGTGGTGGAGTCCACCGAACTGGCTCCGCTGCCGTCCTGGGATGACATCGTCGCCGCTGGTCGGGCGGCGGTGCTGGACGGCGCCCGGTTCGCCGTCGTCGACGGCGGGCTCGGGATCGGCCTCGCCCTGTCGACCCTGCTGGAGCAGGCCGGGGCGCAGGTCCGCATCATCTCGGCGAACGACGCCGCCCTGGGCGAGCTGGTCGCCTCCGGCATCGCCGCCGACGGGCTGTTCTGGGCCGCCTCGGCCGAGGGCTCGGCGGGGCCGGTGGGCGGTCTGCCGGCGGCGTTCCCGGCGCTGCGCGCCGCCGCGCTGGCCGGAATCCGGCGGCTCGTCGCGGTCACCGGCCTCGGTGGTGATCTCGGCCGCAACGGCGAGATCGGCGACCCGGGCCCGGGCGCCGGCATGGCCGGGCTGGTCCGGACCCTGGCCCGTGAGCTGCCCGACCTCCTGATCAGGCTGGTGGACATCCATCCCAAGGCGCAGCCGCGGCGGATCGCGGAGAGCCTGCTCGCGGAGATGCTCGACCCGGCCGCGCCGGTCGTCGTCGGCTACCGCGACGGCGTCCGGATCGCGCCCGAGCTGCGGATGTCCGACCTGGTCGCGGTCACCGCCGGGCCGGGGTCCGCGGCCGCCGGATCGCCTCGGGCCGCCGCCGCTCCGCCGGGGCTGGACAGGTCCGGCGTCGTCCTGCTGACCGGTGGTGCGCGCGGGATCACGGCCCGTACCGCGCTGGCGCTTGCGGGTGCCACCGGCTGCGCGGTCGAGCTGGTCGGGCGCACGCCCGTCCCGGACGCGCCCGAGGACGAGGCCACGGCGGGTGCGCCCGACGCCCCGGCGCTGCGCCGGGCCCTGATCGCGACGGGGGTGCGCCGCCCGGCCGAGATCGAGGCGCGCATCGGGCGGATCCTGGCCGAGCGGGAGATCCGTGCCACGCTCGCCGCGCTGCGGGAGGTCGCCGCGTCGGTGCGCTACCACCCGATCGACGTGCGGGACGTCACCGCCGTCGCCGGTGTCGTCGCCGACGTCTACGCCCGCCACGGCCGGCTGGACGGTGTCGTGCACGGCGCCGGCGTCCTGGAGGACCGGCTGCTGCGGGACAAGTCGCCGGAGTCCTTCGACCGGGTGTTCCGCACGAAGGTCGACGGGGCGCGCGCCCTACTGGACGCGCTGCGGCCCGATGTGGGCTTCGTTGTGCTCTTCGGCAGCGTGGCCGGGGTGTTCGGCAATCGCGGGCAGGTCGACTACGCCGCCGCCAACGACGCCCTGGACGCCCTCGCGCACACCGCCTCGGCGCGCTTCGCCGGCCGGGTGGTCAGCGTCGACTGGGGTCCCTGGGGCACCGACACGGCCGCCGGCCGCGGGATGGTGTCCGCCGAGCTGTCCCGGGAGTACGCCCGCCGGGGCATCGGCCTGATCGACCCCGGCGAAGGGGTCGCCGCGTTGCTGCGAGAGCTCGGTGAGCCGGTCGCGGACGCGCCGACCCAGGTCGTCTACATGTGCGCGGGAGTCGGGTCGTTCGATGGGTGACACATCCCGCCACAGCGGCGGCGGCCCCCGCGGCGCGGGCGGGCAGGAGATCGCGATCGTCGGGATGTCCGCGCTGTTCCCCGGCGCGGGCGACCTGGACACCTACTGGCACAACATCGTCGGTGGCGTGGACGCGATCAGCGACGTCCCACCGGGCCGCTGGGACCTCGACGAGTACTACGCCGGGCCGGCCACGGACGGCGACCGGCAGCCCGGCGGCGACCGGCGCGGCGGCGGCCGGCGGCAGGACGGCGCGGGCTTCTACTGCCGGCGCGGCGGGTTCGTCGACGACCTGGCGACGTTCGACCCGGCCCGGTTCGGCATCGTCCCGGTCTCGGTCGACTGGGCGGAGCCCGACCAGCTGCTCGCGCTGCGGCTCGCCGCCGAGGCCATGGACGACGCCGGCGGGGCCGAGACGCTCGGTGACCGCGGCCGCGTCGGCGTCGTGGTGGGCCGTGGCGGCTACGTCGGGCCGGGTGTCGCCCGGCTCGAGCAGCGGGTCCGCACCTCGCACCAACTGGCGACCACGCTGCGCGAGGTGCTGCCGGACGTCCCGGACGCGGCCGTCGACCAGGTGGTCGACGCGTTCCTGGCCAAGCTGGGTCCGCAGCGGCCGGAGGCGTCCATCGGCCTGGTGCCGAACCTGGCGGCCTCGCGGATCGCGAACCGTCTCGACCTGCACGGCCCGGCGTACACGATCGACGCGGCCTGCGCGTCGTCCCTGGTCGCGGTGGACATCGCGATGCGGGAGCTGGCCGGCGGCCGGGCCGGCGCGATGATCGTCGGCGGCGTGCACATCGTGCACGAGGTCTCGTTCTGGAGCCTGTTCACGCTGCTGCGGGCGCTCTCGCCCACCCAGCGGATCCGGCCGTTCGACCGCCGTGCCGACGGCCTGCTCATGGGCGAGGGCGTCGGGATGATCGTCCTGAAGCGGCTGGCCGACGCCCGCCGCGACGGCGACCGGGTCTACGCCGTGCTGCGCGGCGCCGGGACGTCCAGCGACGGGCGTACCGCGAGCCTGATGGCACCCGCGTCCTCCGGGCAGATCCTGGCGATCGAGCGGGCCTGGGCGGACGCCGGCCTCGACCCGGCGGCGCCCGGCGCGGTCGGGCTGATCGAGGCGCACGGAACCGCGACTCCGGCCGGCGACGGGACCGAGCTCTCGACGCTGGCGAAGGTCTTCGGCGGCGAGGTCGGGGCGAGCCCCGTCGGCCTCGGGTCGGTGAAGTCGATGATCGGGCACGCGATGCCCGCCGCCGGCATGGCCGGGCTGATCAAGGCCGCGCTGGCGCTGCACCACCGCACCCTGCCGCCGACGCTGCACTGCGACGAGCCGCACCCGCTGTTCGACGGGAGCCGTTTCGCTCCGGTCCGGACGGCGGCCGAGTGGGAGCCGTCCGGTTCCGCGCCGCGGCGGGTGGGGGTGAACGCCTTCGGGTTCGGCGGCGTGAACGCGCACGTCGTCCTGGAGGAGTGCCTCGACGACCACGCCGGCGCCGTCAACCCGGTGAGCTTCGTCGGTTCCGTCGGTTCCACCGCCACCGCCACCGCCGTCGACGCCGCCGGGACGGGTGCCGTCCTCGGGCCCGACCCGGCGGCCGAGCGGGTCCTGCTGTTCGCGGGCTCGTCGGCGGCCGAGATCGTCGCCCAGCTCGACGTCCCGGACGCCGACCTGCTGGGGCGCGACGACGCCGCGTCCCCGCCGGCGGGTGGGCCGTTCCGGCTGGCGCTGGTGGCGCCCACCCCGCGCCGGCTCGCGCTGGCCCGCACGGTGGCGGCCCGCGGCACCGCCTGGCGCGGGCGGAACGATCTCTGGTTCGTCCCCGAGCCCCTGCTCGGCGACCGCCCGGCGTCCGACGCCGCGGGCGGACCGCGGCTGGCGTTCCTGTTCTGCGGTCTGGAAGACAAGTTCGCCCCGCGGATCGACGACGTGTGCGACCACTTCGGCCTGCCGCGTCCGGAGGTGGGCGACACCGCCGAGCTCGGCAGCCACGGCGTCGCCAGCGTCCAGGTGGGACGGGTCCTCGACACGGCGCTGCGTCGCCTCGGGGTGGTCCCCGACCTGGTCGCCGGGCACAGCGTGGGCGAGTGGAACGCGATGCTCTCGGCCGGGCTGATGAGCGACGACTACGCCGACGAGTTCATCGAGGTCTTCGACCCGGCCTCGCTCGAGGTGCCCGGTGTCGTGTTCGGTGCGCTGGGCTGCGGCGCGGAGGTCGCCGCCGAGGTGATCGCCGGACTGCCCGAGATCGTGGTCTCGCACGACAACTGCCCGCACCAGTCGATCATCTGCGGGCGGGTGGACAGCGTCGAGACCGCGCTCGCCCGCCTGCGCGCCCGCGGGGTGCTGGGGCAGACGCTGCCGTTCCGCTCGGGCTTCCACTCCCCGTTCCTGCGGCCGCACTTCAAGCGCCTGCAGGACGGCCTTTACAACACCCCCTTGCGCGCGGCGCGGGTGCCTGTGTGGTCTGCCACCACGGTGGCTCCGTATCCATCCGGACACGACGACATCCGGGAGCTGGCCGTCCGGCACCTGCTCGAGCCGGTGCGTTTCCGGGAGCTGACGCGGCGCCTGCACTCCGCGGGCGTCCGGGTGTTCGTGCAGGTCGGGATGGGCAGCGTCGCCGGATTCGTCGACGACACCCTCAACGGGCCGGGGGACGAGCACGCGTCGCTGGTCACGAACACCGTCAAGCGGTCCGGCCTCGACCAGCTCCGGCGGGTCGCGGCCGCGCTGTGGGCCGAGGGCGCCGCGCCGCGCCTGGACGTCCTGCCCTGCCACACCAGACCAGAGCCCGCCACCGTCCCGGCCAGGGAGCCGCGGGCGCCCCGGGTGCCTCAGACGGCCGCGCCGGCTCGGCCCGGGCGCGCGGTGCGGCTGCGCCTGGGCACGCCGCTCGTCCGGCTCGGGGCGGACGCGCCGGACCTCGCGGCGTCGCTCCCGTCCCGGATCAGCGGCGAGGCCGCGGGACGTCCCGTCGGCGAGACGCCGGCCCAGGTGGCCGACGGGCTCGGCGGGCCCGCGCGGCATGCCGTCCTCGCCGAGCTGGGCGCGGCGGTCACGGACGCGAGAGCGGTGATGTCCACCGTCACCGACCGCTGGGCCGCGACGCGGGCGTCCGGTCCCCCCTCGACGGCGCCGGCGGCGGCCTCCGCGCCCGTTGCGCCGCCCGCGCCGGCGGCGAGTGGGCCGGCGGCGAGTGGGCCGGGTGGTGGGCGGACCGTGCGGCGGGAGCTCTCGCTGGCGACGATGCCCGAGGTCGCCGACCACTGCTTCTACCGGCAGCCCCCGGGGTGGTCCGACCCGTCCGACCTGTTCCCGGTCGTGCCGCTCACCGGCGTGCTTGAAATGATCATGGCTGAGGCGAGCGCGCTGATGCCCGGCCGCGCGGTGGTGGCCGTCCGGGACGTGCGGGCCACCCGCTGGCTGGCGATCGAGCCGCCGGTGCAGGTCACGATCACCTGCGCGCCGCTGGGCCCGGACGAGGTCCGGGTGGACGTCGTCGGCTACACGCGGGCGACGGTCGTCTTCGCCGACGCCTACCCGGCGCCGCCGCCGGTGACCGACACGGCCACCGGGTTCGTCCCGGCGCCGGGTGTGGCGGGGGAGGTCGTGATCCCCGGCGAGTCGCCGTCCCCGCACACCGGCCGCGCGATCTACGACGACCGGCTGCTCTTCCACGGGCCCGGCTACCAGGGCGTCGAGTCCGTCGACGGGATGGCCCCGACAGGGCTGCGCGGCTGGCTGCGGGTGACGCCCGCCAGCGGCGCGCTGCTCGACAACGCCGGCCAGTTCTTCGGCTACTGGGGCATGCAGTACCTGCCGTCGGACTGGCTGCTCTTCCCGGCCTCGGTCACCTCGATGCGGTTCTTCGGCCCACCGCCGCCGGTCGGCGCGCGGATGTCCTACCTGGGCCGGATCCGGGACGTGACCGACCGCACCGCCACCGCGGACATGGAGATCCGGGACGCCGGCGGACGGCTGTGGGGGCACATCCAGGGCTGGACCGACCGACGGTTCACCGAGGACGACGTCCTGTGGTCGATGGCACTGGCGCCGGAGGCGAACACGCAGAGCCACCTGACGCCGGACGGCTGGGTGGTGGTCACCGAGCACTGGCGTGACCCGGCGTCCCGGGAGCTGTCGCTGCGCCACTACCTCGACGCGGACGAGCGGACGCGGCTGGCCCGCCACAATCCGCTGGCTGCCCGGTCCTGGTTGCTGGGGCGGATCGCGGCCAAGGACGCCGTGCGGCGCCGCTGGTGGGAGCGCGGGGCCGGCGCGGTGTGGCCGATCGAGGTCGGCGTGACGGATCTGGTGTCCGGGCGGCTGGTCGTCGGCACGGTGCCCACCCGACCGGGCCTGCCCGAGCTCACCCGCCCCGAGGTGAGCATCGCCCATCGCCCGGAGATCGCCGTCGCCCTCGCGGTGGACGACCCGCGGGACGTCGGCGGCGTGGGGATCGCTCTGGAGCGCATCGAACGGCGCGGGCCCGACGCGGAGGCGGCCGTGCTCGCCGAATCCGAGCTGAGCCTGCTCGACGAACTGGCCGGCGCGGATCCGGATGTCCGCGCGGTCTGGCTCGCGCGGTTCGCCGCGGCGAAGCAGGCCGTCGCGAAGGCGTACGGGACCGGGCCGGCCGGCGATCAGCGGCGGTTCGTCGTCGGCCGGCCGCGACCGGGTGGATCCGCCGTCCTGGCGGCGGTGCCGCGCGGGCCGGGCGGGGTGGTCGCTCACCCGGTCGGCGCGCCGACCGAGGCGACCGGCCTGCCGGCCCCGACGCTGGTTCCAGTCACCGTCTCCGCCCCGGACGGCGGGCCGGGGGCGGCACCGGCCGCGGCCGGGCACACCACCCCGGCGGAAGTGGGAGCGGGGGCTAGCGAGACGTGGTGGGTGGCACTGCGCACCATGGACACCACCGGCCGGCCCCGTCCCGACACCGAACCGAATGATCACACTGCCGCATCCGGCACCGCCACACCCGGCGGTCACACCGCCGGAACCGGCGATCGCGTCGCCGCACCCGGCGGCGCACCCGCCGGCGGCTACATCGTGGCCTGGACCTCGCCACGGATCGAGCGATCCGCGAGGCCTCCGGGCGGCGCGGCCGGGAGCCCGCCCACGCGGCGGCCCGGCGGTCAACCCACCAGCCCGGCCGGTGACCGGCCGGGCGCACGGACCGGTACGCAGCCCGATCAGCAGAAGGAGCAGACCCAGCGATGACCACCGACCAGTCGACCATGACCGCGGACCCGGCGACCCGAGCCGACCAGGTGCTCGCGGACGTGACGGAGATCCTGCGCGACGTGATCGGCGAGGAGTACATCGTCGACATGTCGATCGACATGGACACCTCCTTCAACGCGGACCTCGAGCTCGAGAGCATCGAGTTCGTGACCTTCGCCGACCGGCTCCGGGAGACCTACGGGGACCACGTCGACTTCGTCGGCTTCCTCTCGGAGATGGACGTCGACCAGGTGATCAACATGAAGGTCGGGGAGGTCGTCCAGTTCATCGTCGACAGCCTCGAGACCGACACGCCGGCCGCCGCCCGTTAGCGGCGGTCACGGTCGGCGGGGGGCTACGGGGACCTCGTATGCGCGCGGCGCGGGGCGCGCCGCGCGCACAACCTTCGTGAACGAAGCTAGGGAGAGAGCGCGTGGCTGAGATCGTCGCGAACGGCGTCCGTCTGCATGTGCAGAGGCTGGGGCCCAAGGGTGGGGCCGGTCCCGAGTCGCCGGTCGTGGTGATGGTGCACGGAATGGTGATGGACAACATCTCCAGCTTCTACTTCGCGCTGGGCAACTGCCTGGCCGGAGCGGGATGCGACGTCATCTGCTACGACCTGCGCGGCCATGGCCGCAGTGAGCGGACCCCGACCGGCTACACGATGGTCGACTCGATGGCCGACCTCGAGGGCCTGCTCGACGCGCTCGACGTGCGCCGGCCCGTGCACGTCGTGGGCAACAGCTACGGCGCGACGCTGACCCTCGCGCTCGGCCTGGCCCACCCGGAGCGGGTGGCGAGCCTGACCCTCATCGAGCCGCCGTTCCTCATCGAGGGCCTCGGCGAGGAGATGGCGCGCTCACTGACCCAGGTGCTCGCGGCCGTCACCGACGAGGAGGTGGAGGAGTGGCTGGCGAACTCCGCCGGCCGCGCGGTCTCCCGGATCACGCGCGCCTCGCAGGCGCTGCTGAAGGAGACCACGATCGCCGAGGACATGCTGGCGACCCCGCCGTTCTCGCCGGAGGCGCTGGCCAGCCTGCCGATGCCGGTGCTCGCCGTCTACGGGGCGAACTCGGACATCATCGACCAGGCCGAGGGGCTCGCCGAGCTCGTCCCGGACTGCACCCTGGTCGTCCTGGAGCAGCACACCCACATGGTGCTGCGCGAGGCGGCCGACTACCTGCGCGACCTGCTGCGGTGGTGGCTGTTCCGGCGGTCCGAGCCGATGCCCTCGCACCAGGTGCGCGGCGCCGGGTTCGACACTCCCGACTGGGTGCGGCAGATGATCCCGCCGCCGAACCTCAACAGTGGGGACGAGCCCACGACGTCGCTGTCCGCGGCGCGGGCCGGTTCGCCGGTCGAGGCCTGATCGTCACCGGTGCGGCTCGCGAAGGGTGCGGCTGACTCACCGCCGGAAGGGAGACGAATGGAATTTCGGGGGCTTTGATGGGCCGTGTTCTCTTCGCCGTGCCGCCGCTGACCGGGCACGTGAACCCGGCGGTGGGCATCGCCGGCGAGCTGGCGGCCCGTGGGCAGGAGGTGGCCCTGGTCGGCCACGCGAGCGTCGTCGGGCCGCTCGTCCCGCCGTCCGTCCCGCTCATCGCGCTGCCAGGGGAGATCTCGGCCGACCAGCGGGCCGAGCTGGAGGCACGGTCCCGGCCGCTGCGCGGGCCCGCGTCACTGAAGTTCCTGTGGGACGAGTTCCTGCTGCCGCTGGGTGCCTCGATGGCGCGGGACGTCGGTGCCGTCGTCGAACGGTGGCGTCCGGATGTGATCGTCGCCGACCAGCAGGCGGTCGGGGCTGCCATGGTCGCCCGCCGGCGCGGCATCCGGTGGGCCACGCTCGCCACCACGTCGGCGGAGCTCGACGACCCGTACGCCGTGCTCGCCGGGGTCGGGAACTGGGTGTCGGAGCGGCTGCGGGACTTCCAGGTCGCGAACGGCGTCCCGGCGGAGGAGGCGGCGCGCGGTGACCTGCGCTTCTCTGAGGACCTCACTGTGGTCTGCTCGGTGCCCTCGTTGCTGCGTACCGCCAGTCATCCGTCCCATCACGTGTTCGTCGGCTGCGCCGCCGGGCTGCGCCGGTCGGCCCCGGAGTTCCCCTGGGAGTGGCTCGACCGGGACCGCCGCACCGTGCTCGTCTCGCTCGGGACGGTCACCCGGGAGGCCGGCGGGCGGTTCCTGCGCGCGGCCGCGGAGGCGCTGGCGGGGATGTCCGACCAGGTGCAGGCCGTGATCGTCGCGCCCCCCGGCCCGCTGGACGACCTCGCCGGCCAGGTTCCCGACGACCTGCTGGTCCGCCCGTTCGTGCCGCAGGTGGACCTGATGGCCGAACTGGACGCGATAGTGTGCCACGCGGGTAACAACACGGTGTGCGAGGCCTTGTCACGGGGAGTGCCGCTGGTGGTCGCGCCGGTTCGTGACGACCAGCCGATCATCGGCGAGCAGGTGGTGCGGGCCGGTGCCGGTGTGCGGGTGCGCTTCGGGCGCTCGACCCCGGCGACGCTGGCCACCGCGATCGGCACCGTGCTCGACGAGCCGTCCCACCGGGTCGCGGCGCGGCGGCTGCGGGACGAGTTCAGCGCGGCGGGTGGTGTCGTGGCCGCCGCCGACCACATTGAGAAGCTGCTGCCGTAGGCCCGGCCCCGGCGGCCCGCCCGTCCGCGGGCCTGCCGCCGGGGCGGGGCCTGCCGCCGGGGCAGGGCCCACGGCCGGGGCGCGGGGCGTTCGACCGGCTGGGGCGTGAGAGTCGTGCTGCTGCTGCTACCCATCCTGGTGAGCGTCGGGCTCATCCTGAACGGGATCCGCCTGCGCGGCCGGCTGCGCCGGCTGGACACCGTCGCCGCGTCGGGCCGGCCGGTAGACCCCGCCCACGTCTTCCTCGTGGCCGAGGGGGTGCGGCTCTCCGACGCGGCCCGGCGCGCGGCGAGCAACCACGCCCGCCGCGAGCGGCTGCTGGTGCTCGACCTCGTCCCCGCCGACCTCACCGTGGAACGCGCGCTCGACGTGGCCCGGATGGTCGACACCCGGACCTACCGGGCCGACCGCTCGGCGCCCGGCCGGGGCGCGTTCCAGGCCCTGCTGGTGCACGCCGACCTGCTGGAACGGGTCGGAATCACCCAACGGGAGGGGTTCAGCCCGGTCGAGCTGGTCGACATCACGACCCGCCTGAAACGGCACGCCCCGACCGCCACCGACCTGGCCGTCGTTCCCGGGTTGCAGGCCGCGCGTGACGACGCCGCGATGCGGGTGCGCGTCCAGCAGCGGGCCTACGCGTGCACCCCGGCGAGCCTGTACATGCCGTACGCGCCGCACATCGGAACCTTCATCGGCGCCCAGATCAGCCAGCCGGTCGCGCTCGTCGCGACGGCGCTGTTCTGGTTCCAGCCGTTCTTCGTCTGCGCGGGACGGGTCCCGCTCGCCCCCCGCGACCTGATCCGCAGCCCGATCGTCCGCATCCTCGGTCTTGTGATCTTCGTTGTGCACTCCGCGCGGGCCGGGCGCCGGGCGAAGGCCGCCGGGCTGCCCGCGGACCCGGCGAAGGCGGAGGCGCGCCGCCGCCGGCAGGAGACAGCCGCCTGGTACGCCGCCCGCGCCCGCCACGTCACGCGGCTGCGCGAGGCCACCAGCGCCGAGTGCCCCTGGTGCGGGTCGGTCGAGCTCAGCGTCCGGGTGCGCTCGCGGGACCTGGAGATGGGCAAGCCGGGGCGCTTCCGCCTCGACGGTTGCGAGGCCTGCGGCCACGTCTTCCTCAACCCGATGATCACCCCGGACGGGCAGGACTACTACGAGCGCGACTGGCGGGACGGCTTCGCCGCCGAGACCGCGGAACACGCCCGGGCCCGCGAGGCCGCGGCCGACCAGGCCCGGGCCGAGCTGCTGCGTCCCTACACCACCCCGCGGGCCTGGCTGGACGTCGGCACCGGCCACGGCCACTTCTGCAACGTCGCCCGGGCCCACTGGCCGGCCACCGTGTTCGGTGGTCTCGACCTCTCCGACACGGTGGACGACGCCCACCGGCGGGGCTGGGTGGACGCCGCCCACCGGGGCGAGCTGAGCCAGATCGCGGACGACCTCGCCGGCCGCTACGACGTGATCAGCATGTTCGGCTATCTCGAGCGGACCCGCTACCCGTCGGAGGAGCTGGACGGCGCAGTCAAGGCGCTCGCCCCCGGCGGATACCTGATGATCGAGCTGCCGAACGCGGACTGCCCGGCGGCGCGGCGGCTGCGGGCGTACTGGGCCGGCTGGGACGTGCCGCGCCGGCTGCACTTCATTCCGGCGGACAACCTGCTCGCCGCGCTGGAGGACCGCGGGCTGCGCCCCATCGCCGTCCAGTTCGGGCCGGCGCTGCGCCCCGGTGACCTCACCCGGGCGCTGGGCCTGCTCATCCAGCGGGTGGCGCCGCGGCGCCGGCCGTGGCTGGACCCGGCCCGGAGCGGGCCGGGCCCGCGGCTGCTGCGCGTGCCGTTGCTGCTGGCCTCGATCGGCCCGTTCCTGCTGGCCGCCCTACTGGACCGGGCCAGCAGGTCCTGGCAGGCCAGGGGGGAGCGTTCCAACACCTACCGCGTGCTGGCCCGCAAGGAGAGCTGAAGCCGGCCGCGGGACTCTCCCGGCCATGGCGGTCGGGGAGGCCCGCGGCCGCCGGGTCAGGGGGTCTGCCGGTCGGCGAGCGGCAGGTAGATCCGGGCACCCTGCTCGGCGAACTCCCGGGACTTCTCCGCCAATCCGGCCTGGACGGCCTCGTCGGTGTCGAGACCGTGCTCGGCCGCGTACTTGCGGACGTCCTGGGTGATCCGCATCGAGCAGAAGTGCGGGCCGCACATCGAGCAGAAGTGCGCGGTCTTCGCGGGCGCCGCGGGCAGTGTCTCGTCGTGGTACTCCCGCGCGGTCTCCGGGTCGAGCGAGAGGTTGAACTGGTCGTCCCAGCGGAAGTCGAACCGCGCGTCCGAGAGCGCGTCGTCCCAGGCCTGGGCGCCCGGGTGCCCCTTCGCCAGGTCGGCCGCGTGCGCCGCGATCTTGTAGGCGATGACCCCGGCCTTGACGTCCTCGCGGTCCGGCAGGCCCAGGTGCTCCTTGGGCGTGACGTAGCAGAGCATCGCCGTCCCGTACCAGCCGATCATCGCGGCGCCGATGGCCGAGGTGATGTGGTCGTAGCCGGGCGCGATGTCGGTGGTGAGCGGGCCGAGGGTGTAGAACGGCGCGTCGTGGCACAGCTCGCGCTGCAGGTCCACGTTCTCCTTGATCTTGTGCATGGGCACGTGGCCCGGCCCCTCGATCATCACCTGGACGTCGTGCTCCCAGGCCACCGAGGTCAGCTCGCCCAGTGTCGCGAGCTCGGCGAGCTGCGCGGCGTCGTTCGCGTCGGCGATGGAGCCGGGGCGCAGGCCGTCGCCGAGGGAGAAGGTGACGTCGTAGGCCCGCAGGATCTCGCAGAGCTCGGCGAAGTTCGTGTAGAGGAAGTTCTCCTCATGATGGGCGAGGCACCATGCCGCCAGGATCGAGCCGCCGCGCGAGACGATGCCGGTCTTGCGCCGCGCGGTCATCGGTACGTAGCGCAGCAGCACCCCGGCGTGGACGGTCATGTAGTCCACACCCTGCTCGGCCTGCTCGATCACCGTGTCCCGGTAGACCTCCCAGGTCAGCTCCTCGGCCTTGCCACCGACCTTCTCCAGCGCCTGGTAGATCGGCACCGTCCCGATCGGGACGGGGGAGTTCCGGATGATCCACTCGCGGGTGGTGTGGATGTTCCGCCCGGTCGAGAGGTCCATGACGGTGTCGGCGCCCCAGCGGGTCGACCACACCATCTTCTCGACCTCCTCCTCGATGGAGGAGGCGACGGCGGAGTTGCCGATGTTCGCGTTGATCTTCACCAGCAGGTTGCGGCCGATGGCCATCGGCTCGCTCTCGGGGTGGTTCACGTTCGCCGGCAGCACCGCCCGGCCCGCGGCGATCTCGTCGCGCACCAGCTCGGGGGCGAGGCCCTCACGCAGCGCGACGAACTCCATCTCGGCGGTGATCTCGCCCCGCCGGGCGTAGGCGAGCTGGGTCACCGCGCGGCCGGCGGTAGCCCGCCGCGGAGCCTGCCCCGAGCCGAGGAAGGTGTCACCGGCCTGCCCGTCAGGCCCGCGCCGCCCGTCGTCGGCGGGCTGGACGGCACGCCCCTCGATCTCCTCGGTGTCGCCGCGGGCGGCGATCCAGCCGGCCCGCAGCGCGGGCAGGCCGCGCCGCACGTCGACGCCGGCGCCCGGGTCGGTGTACGGCCCGGAGGTGTCGTAGAGGACCAGGCTGTCGCCCGTGCTCAGCGCGACCTCGCGCATCGGTACCCGCAGGTCGGGCCGGGACCCGACCAGGTAGGTCTTCCTGCTCCCGGGGAACGGCCGGGCCAGGATGCCCTCCGCGCCGTCGCCCGTGCCGGAGGCCGCGGCCGCCGGGTTGTCGGAATCCGTCGGGCGGATCTGACGCACCACCTTGATCACTCCCTACGCCGGAATTACCCGGACAGGTTCAGGCGGTCGGCGGCACCGGCAGTTGCCCGGCCGCCCTCTCAGCCTCCCAGGGTGGAAGCTCCCGCATCTGGGACGACGCTACGGCAGGTGACTGGCCTCCGCCACCCCCTTGGTCAGCTTCGCCATGTTCGTCACGTACCGTTTCGTGCCATTCCGTCACCGGTTCGTCCGGCCCGGGCGGCACGGCCGGCCGGTCGGCGGCCTCTGCCGGAATCTGCTCCCGCAGGGCCGCGGCGACCAGCGCGGCCGTCTCCGCCGGCGCCTGCCAGAGTTGCTCCACCCTGACGGTGAGGATCCGCCGGCCGGCGGGCCGTGGCCGCCGTGGACCGGGCTGCCCGACCCGCACGAGCAGCCGCCACGGCCCGTACCAGACGTCCAGCCGGCCGGTCGGAGCGTCGGGGGAGGGGGTGGCCAGCGCCCGACCGGGGGGCAGCCCGAACGCCGCCTCGAGCTGGGCGTACCGGAGGCTCAGCATCCGGGGAGTCCGGCGGTTCAGCTCGTCGAGGGTGTCGGCGATCAGGGTGCGGCGGCTGATCGGGCCGCGGCGCGCCAACGCCCGGCGCATCGCCTCGATGGTGACGAAGCCCTGCAGGAGGGCGTCGCTGATCACGGCACGGGCGCCGTCGCGCCCGCTGCACCACTCGGCCATGTCGACCACCGAGCGGGCCGGCGCCGTCCGCGGTGGCAGCCGGGCACGGTGGACGTCCGCCGGAGCCAGGCGTGCGGTGCGGCGGAAGACGACGCCCGCCACGGGCGTGCCGCGGCGCCCGGGCGGGACCAGCACCGTCACGACCTCGTCGCCGTGGCCGACGAGGCCGTCGAGGGCGGCGGCCGTGGACCCGCCGAGCACCGCGTTCGGCCCGCCGGCGAGCAGCGCCGCCCAGGCCTGCTGCACCAGCGGCGGCGTGGCGGTGGCGGTGACGAGGACACCACGCGCGGGCTGCCGCCAGGTGCCGTCGGCGACCCGCGCGCGGATGTCGGCGCGGGTGAGGCCGGCGGCCATCGCGTCGTGCTCGCTGATGACACCGGACTGCAGATCGGCGATCTCCCGCCAGGAGAATCGGCCTGGGCTAGGGGCCATGGATAGACCATGCTTGTTGTTTATCCGTTGTGTCCATGAGGGATGGCGGGGTTGTGGATAACGTTCATGTCGACCGGCGCCTGTGTGGTTCGCGGGCCGGCGCCGACGCTGCTCGCCGGTGGGCACCGGCGCGCTCGGTGGCCGGGCCTGCGTCGGTCGAGGGCCGCGCGGCGGGCGGAGTGGTTCGCGGCCTCCACACGGCGAGCCCGTATCGTGTGCGACCGGCACGTCCGCGATGTTGCGGGTGTGTTGCCGCACAGCACTGCCCTTACGCATGTGATGGTGGTAAGCGACGCGGGAGGCGCGGAGGTGGCTGGAGAGGCGCGGCTTCGGCCTGGAAGTCGGAGGAATGGCGACACACCGTAGGTCCGGGCGGTCCGAGGGCCGCCGACTCAGGGGTGCGCGCGGCGACCGCGCCACCGCGCAGACCGTCGCGATCGGGATGGCCGCGGTCGGCGCGACACTGGTGGTCGGCGCCGCCGGAGCACTGCACGTGACCGGCCCGGCGGAGGATCCGGACATGTCGACGACGGCGCAGGCAGGCGACGGGGCCGTTCCCACCACTTCGGCGCGGCCCGACGTGGCCACGCCGCACCGCATCACCGACTCCACCGGCAACCCCGATCCCGCGGCGGCCCCCCGCCCCCCGGCCCTGCGGGCCCGGCGCCCCCACGGCGCCGGCCCCCCGGGCGCGGCCGGCGGCGGGAAGGTCGACGAATCCGACCCGCCGCCACCAGCGCCGGGACGGCAGGTAGGGCACCGCGC
>NZ_JALKFY010000634.1:0-22666 GCF_023242985.1 Frankia sp. Mgl5
TCGGCCGCCTCGTCCTTGAGGTTGCCGTAGCGCCGCCGACCCGAGGCGAGCAGCCGGATCGCACTCGGGTCGGCGTCCCGTGTGGTCACTGAACCGCCGGACAGTCGCTCGATTCGGCGGTCTCGGCCGCCTCCCGCATGTACCTGACCACGTAGCCTCCGAAGTCCTCAAAGACGGCCGGATCGAGCAGACCTCCGACGGATCGATCCCCATCTTCTCCGAGCCGTGGCCGCCACCCGGCACGACTCCGGGCGTCGGAAGTCGACTCGGGCCGGCGGATGACGGAACTCGCGTTCGTGGTCCAGGGAAGCGGGTCGTTCCACACGTCGAAGGGGACGCCGCCGCCCGGTCAGCCGGGCGGCGGCGTGGCGATCGGAGGGCTCATGTCCGGCCGGTAGACCTTCAGTCTGCCGGTCCGTTCGCGTTTGGCCGCGTACATCGCAAGATCGGCCTGGTGGAGCAGGACGTCGGGGTCGGCCGGGCGGGCGGGCGAGTCGAGGGTGACCAGTCCGAGGCTGGCTCGCGGGGTGTAAGGCCGTCCCGCCAGCAGACACGGTGCCTGTATCGCTGCCGCGAGCCGTTCCCCGACACGGCGGGGATTGCGGAGTCCGTCGCCGTCGAGGATGACGGCGAACTCGTCGCCGCCGAGCCGGGCGACGGTGTCCACGGTCCGCGTTCCCGCCCGCAGCCGCTCCGCGCTGATCCGGAGGAGCTCGTCCCCGGCGGCATGCCCGAAGGTGTCGTTGACGTGTTTGAACTCGTCAAGATCCAGAAATAGCACGGACAGCGACGTGCCGTCGCCGGCGTCGCTGGCGTCGTCGGCGTCGTCGGCGTCGTCGGCGTCGCGCGTGAGTGCTCGCTGTAGTCGGCGGGTGAACAGGGCCCGGTTCGCCAGGCCGGTCAGCGGGTCGTGGAAGGCCTGGTGGTGCAGCTCCCGTTCCTGGTCCCGGATTCCGGCGAGTAGCCGGGCGTTCTCGACCAGCGTGACCATCTGGCGGACCAGCGCGACCAGCAGCAGCCCGGCGATGCCGTACGTCTCGAACCGGTCGACCTGCGTACCGATCGACAGCTTGCCGACCACCAGCAGGCCCGCCGCACCGAGCACCGCGTAGGGCAGCACCGCGTACGCCCACGTCGCCTGCGGGCCGGCCGGCGCCGGGCCGTCCGGCGGTGCGCGAGCCGGGAACGGGAGCAGCGCGGCAAGGAAGACCAGCAGGAAGGCGAGACCGAATGTGACCACGCTCAACGGCGGCATGTCGAGCTGGTGCTGCGCGACGCGGTAGACGAAGACGTTGCTGGTGAGACCGTAGGCGAGCAGGCCCGTGCCGAGCAGCGCCAACGTCGCCGGGGAGCGCGGCCGGCGGAAGCTCGCGATCAGGACCACCGCCGTGACCAGGATCAGTACGGAGACCGAGTGGACCAGGGAGAGCAGGAACTCCCTGAGGTTGGGCGCACCTGTCCGGACGACCGCGGCGAGCACCGTCCCCCATTCCAGCAGGACGATCGAACCGACGATCAGTACACAGTCCAGCATGGTGATCACGTACCAGCGGGACGAGCCGCGGCCCTGCCTCTCCGCCCGGCCGTCCACCGGGTCGGTGGGCAGCGACAGCAGCCCGGCCAGGGCCATACCGTGGAAAACGAGCAGGACGGCGTACCACCCCGAGGACACCCGGGGAGATTCACCACCCAGCACGGCTGCCGCCGTCGCGACGCTGGCGAGCGCCGAGCTGCCCGCCATGACGCCGATGAGCCGCCGCCAGCGCCGGTCACCGGGGCGGGTGCGCCGAGCGGTCCAGAAGCAGGCCGCCGCGGCGGCCACCTGGGCGGCGGCGTTGAGCGACATCGTGGCGACGACGCCCGGCCGCGGGCCCAACAGCACCGCGAGGGCGACCTCCAGCGCGAAAAGCACCACGGCGGCGACGGCCGCGCACCACAACAACTGCGGCGTTCGACCGTTTCCGGCCGAACGCCGCAAACCGTGTGTGGCGCCCGTGACGCCACGGAGTTCAAACATCGTCCACATCCCTCAGGGGAAGCGTATCGAGGTCGAACCGATTCGGATAGTTACGATGTTGGTGTCTGGCCGGGTCGGCTGCCCTACCCGCGGAGATAGCGGCCGAGGGCCATGATCGGCCACAGCAGCCGGTAGCCGTGGTAGTTGATGTAGAAGTCGCCGGGGAACCCGGTACCGGTGAACTGGTCCTCGTCCCAGGAGCCGTCCGGCCGCTGGTGATCGGCCAGCCACCGGGCACCCCGCGCGAGGGCCCCGCTCACCTCGGGCTGGTCGCCCACCGTCAGCAGGGCCAGCATCGCCCACGCCGTCTGGGACGCGGTGGACTCACCACGACCCGACCACCCGGGATCTGTGTAGGAGCGCAGGTCCTCCCCCCAGCCGCCGTCGGCGTTCTGGTGGGTGAGCAGCCAGTCCGCTCCCGCCCGCATGGCCGGATGGGACGGCTCCACCCCCGCGGCGCGCAGCGCGGGCATCACGCTGCCGGTGCCGTAGACGTAGTTGACGCCCCACCTGCCGAACCACGACCCGTCGGCCTCCTGGTGGTCCAGCAGCCAGTCCACCCCGCGCCGCGTGCGGTCGTCGCCGCCGAGGCCGGCCTCGGCGAGCAGCTCGACGACATGCGCGGTGACGTCCGCGGAGGGCGGATCGGTGAGGGCTCCGAAGTCGGCGAACGGGATCTGGTACGGGATGGTGCTGGTGTTGTCCGCGTCGTACGCGCCCCATCCGCCGTCGCTGGACTGCAGCCCGAACAGCCAGGCCACCGCCCGGCGCTCGGCGGCGTCCAGCTCGTCGCGCGCCGGGTGGCGCACCCGGCGCAGCGCGAGCAGAACCTCCGCGGTGTCGTCGGTGTCGGGGTAGGTGTCGTTCTCGAACTCGAACGCCCAGCCGCTCGCCGGGACGTCGGGATGGTTGACCGCCCAGTCTCCACGCCGGTGCCGGACCTCCTGGCCGAGCAGCCAGTCGGCGGCGCGGACCAGCGCCGGGTGGTCGGGCGCGATCGCGGCCGTGGCACCCGCGTCCGCGAGGGCGTTCACCGCCAGCGCGGTGTCCCAGACCGGCGACTGCGACGCCTCGACCATGCGGGAGCCGTCGGGGAGGGTGACGCTGTAGTCGTCGAGGGCCCGCAGCGCGGCCTTCAGCACCGGATGGTCGAGCTCGTACCCGAGCAGCCGCAGCGCGATTATCGAATAGACCGCGGGTGGCTGAATTCCGCCGAAACATCCGTCCGCCTCCTGGCGGGCGATTATCCACCGCTCCGCGGCCCGCAGCGCATGGTTGCGCACGGATCGAACGGGGCGCCGGTGATAGACGTGCAGCAGTCGGTCGATACCCAGGAAAAGTTCTTTCGCGGTGAACCGAGTGCTGATTCTCTCGAGCACGCCGGAGGCTCCGGCACCGGACCCGCCTCCGCCGGGCCCGACGGAGGACCCGGTGGAGGCGGGTCCGTCCGGGTACAGCTCGTCGAGGTCGAACGGCGCCGGCCGCACCGGGCGGAGGGCGGAGACGACCGTCAGCGACACCAGGGTCTGGCGCGCCCAGGACCCGAAGGAGTAGATGTTCAGCGGTGCGCGGCGGGGGAGGAGCATGATCTCCGGGGGCAGCACCGGCAGGTCCTCCCAGCGCCACCAACCGAACAGCGCCAGCCAGATCCGGGTGAACACCCTGGTCGCGGGAACTCCGCCGTGGTCGCGGACCCAGGTCGCGGCGCTGAGCATGTGCGGTGCGGAGGCGTCGTCGCCGGCGAGGCGCAGGGCGATGTACGACTCGACGGTGGTGGACAGCTCGCCCGGGCCGCCGAAGTACTGCGGCCAGGATCCGTCGTCGCTCTGCCGGGAGCGGATGAACCGGGCCGAGGCCGCCGTCACCTCGGCCGTGCGGATACCGAGGTACTCGCGCAGCAGGAGGTCCTCGGCGTCCATGCTCGTGTTCGTCTCGAGATCGAACTTCCACCAGCCCGTGCCGTCCTGCAGCGCGAGCAGGTGGTCGGTGGCGAGGCGTAGCGCGCGGGTGAGCTCGCTGCCGGCGGCCGCGGTGAGGTCGCGTGCGGTGGCGTCGCCGGCGCTGGTCTGCGTGGGAATGCTTTCCCGGGTGACACTGACGGTATCGGAAACGTTCATATCCGGTCCTCGCATATCGTTCATCACCAACGTGACAGGAGGTCGGTCGGATCCCTGGAACATGGCCGACCTGGGCGCCGAACGGGCGCGCCGGAGGGGCTCTCCGAACCGCGCCGCCCGAGTAGGGGCGCTCATTCACGCTGGCGCGCTCACATTGTTCAGGGTGCCGCGACAGACCTTGCTTTCCGGTTGTGCTGTTCCTGCGGTGCGGGTGGGTCAGCCGGTGGGGGGCTGGACGCCCAGTCGACCGAGGCAGAGGTCGACCGTCATGAGGAGATCGCCGAGGTCTGTGCTGCCCGAGCTGCACCACGCGCGGGTCGCCACCTGGATGGCCCCGAGAAACGTGACGGCGGTCAGCTGGGCGCCCAGACCGGGATCGGGCGGGCCGTTCCCGGCAGTGGTGCCTTCAGGGGTGGTGCCTTCAGAGGTGGCGTGTTCAGCGATGGCGTGTTCGGCCGGGCTGGGCTCGGTCTCCTCCGCGAGCTCCACGGCGAGTCGGTCGCCGATGGCGACGAGACGGCTCAGGACCGCTCCCGCCAGGGGTGAGGAGCCGTCGAGGAGAAGCAGGTGATCGGCGTAATGGCGGAGCGAGTCGCCGTCCGGCGACATCAGCGTCCACGCGTCGAAGGCCGCGTTGCGCAGCGCCGTCAGGGGTGGCTCGTCGGCGGGCCGGCGGCGTAGTGCGGCCACGGTGAGATCGCCCATCTCGTCCAGCGGTGCGAGGGCGATCGCCTCCTTGCTCGTGAAGTAGCGGAACACGGTGCGCACGGACACCTCGGCCTGGTCGGCGATCTCCTCCACGGTGGCCGCCTCGTAGCCCTTCAGGTGGAACAGCTCGTGCGCGGCGTCGATGATCGACTGGCGGGTGCGACGCTTCTTCCGCTCACGCAGGCCTTCCGTGCGCTGGTCAGCCACGCTCGGTTACCTCCTGCCGCGTAGCGCTTCCGTGACCCTGGTGTCTTCGGTAAGCATACGCGCAACACCGGCAAATGGCAGACTCTGACAGATTTTTGACCCGCATGGGTCGTATGCCCGTTTGCGGGAGAGTGCTGGGGTGGGCCCCGCCCCCCGATCCACGGGTGACGCCGCCGTGTACGACGGCTCGATGCTGGAGTGGGCGGCGGACCCGGACCTGCCGCTCGTCCTCGGAGCGGAGAGCTGACGCGCGGGCGGCGCCTGTTCCGGCGGGCCCCCTCCGCCGTCCGCGTGCGTTATTTGAACTGATGGTTGTAGAAAAAGAACTGCTGCTGATAGCCTGACCGACGTCCTCAGCGTGACGGGGAGAGAGACGGGCGGGGTGCGATGAGGCTCGGGGTCGTCTATCCGCAGATCGAGCTCGAGGGCGATCCGTCGTCGCTCGCCCGGTTCGCCCAGGCGGCCGAGGAGCTCGGCTACGACCATCTGGTCATGTACGACCACCTCATCGGCGCGTCACACGAGCGGCGTGACCCGCCGATCCGGGGTCGGTACGGGGAACGCAGCCCGTTCCACGATCCCCTCACGGCCTTCGCCTACCTCGCCGGCCTGACCGAGCGCATCGAGTTCGTCAGCGGCGTGCTCATCCTTCCGCTGCGCCAGACCGTCCTCGTCGCCCGGCAGACGGCCGACATCGACCTCATGTCCGGGGGGCGGCTGTGGCTTGGGGTGGGGGCCGGGTACAACCGGGTCGAGTTCCACGCGATGGGCGTGGACTTCGCCAGCCGGGGCCGGCGACTGACCGAGCAGATCTCCTACCTCCGCCGGCTGTGGAGCGAGGAGCTGATCAGCTTCGAGGGCGAGTTCGACCAGATCGACCGCGCCAACATCGTCCCGAGGCCGACCCGCCGGATTCCGATCTGGTGCGGCGGGTTCGCCGAGGCGGCGTTCCGCCGGGCCGTGGCCCTGGCCGACGGCTTCGTCTTCGGCTACGGCCTCGATCAGCCGGCGATGGACGGCTGGGCCCGCCTGCGGGAACTGCTGGCGATCGCGGGCCGGACGCTCGACGGCTTCGGCGCGCAGTTCGTCCTGCACGCGCCCGAACGGCCGTACACCGATCAGGAGGTGACGGACGGGCTGCTGCGGCTGCGGGAGGCGGGCGCCACGCACGCCTCGCTGTTCACGATGGGGCGCGGGCTCACCGGCGTCGACCGCCACATCGACTACATCGCGGAGATCATGAAGAAGGCCGAGGTCGCCCTGCGCTGAGCGGCCTGGCCCGCTCCCGCGGGAGCGGGCCGTCGCCGTTCGTCAGCCGGGTTCCGCCCGCGGCGCGGCCGGGGTCACCTGTCCCGTGGGGGCCTGCTCACGCAGCACCGCCCGCTGGATCTTGCCGGTCGCGGTCTTGGGCAGCTCCGGGAGGATCGAGATCCGCCGCGGGTACTTGTACGCGGCGAGCCGCTCCCGGGCGAAGGCGGTCAGCTCCTCGGGAGTGGTGGCCGCGCCGTCGCGCAGCGACACGTAGGCCGCCACGGTCTCGCCGCGGTAGGCGTCCGGCAGGCCGACCACGGCGGCCTCGAAGACGTCGGGGTGCTCGTACAGGACGTCCTCGACCTCGCGCGGCCAGACCTTGAAGCCCGACGTGTTGATCTGGTCCTTGACCCGGTCGACGAGATAGACCCAGCCGGCGGCGTCGAGGACGGCGACATCCCCGGTGCGCAGCCGCCCGCCCGCCAGCGCGTGCGCCGACGCCTCGGGGTTGCGCCAGTAGCCGGGGATGACCTGCGGCGCGGCGATGACCAGCTCACCCTCGACACCCGGCGGCCGGGGCGCGCCGTTCTCGTCGGTGATCCACACGTCGACGTTCTGCATCGGCACGCCGATCGACAGGGTGCCGCTCGGGCCGTGCACGGGTGCCGCCGCGCCGGGGGGCACGGCGATGCCCCCGCCGGTCGTCTCGGTCATGCCCCAGATGTTGTGCAGGTAGGGCCCGAACCTCGACCGGAAGGCCTCCACCGTCGACGGCGGGATGGGCGCGCCGCCGGAATAGAGCCGCTGCACCGTGGCGAAATGCTCGGGACCCGCGCCGTCCACCCGGAAAAAGGCGTTGAACGCCGTGATCGAACCGATGGTGGTCGTCACGCCGTGGTCACGGAAGGCCTCGAGCACGACTGAGGGCTCGAAGCGGCCGCTCATGCTCAGCGTCGTGTCGTTCAGCAGGGCGATGCCCGCGTTCAGGGAAAGCCCGGTGATGTGGAAGAGGGGGGCGATCGCGAACACCACGTCGCCGGGCTCGAGAAGGAGCCAGCGGCCGTAGTTCAGCACCGAGTTCAGGAAGTTCCGGTGTGTGTTCAGCGCGCCCTTGGGTGGGCCCGTGGTGCCGGAGGTGTAGGTGAGGAAGGCGGTGTCGTCCAGGGTGGTCTCGACCGGCTCGGGGTGCTGCCCCCGCCGTCGCGTCAGGATCGCCGCCAGATCGCCGTCGGGTGACGGCGCGGGATCGCCGCCGGTGCCGAACACCCGCGGGTCGTCCGCCGTCTGGAAGTCGCGCGCGGAGACGGATAACAGCCAGCGGACGGTGCTGCCCGCGAGCGTCTCGCGGGTCTGGGCGTCGGTCCCGCGGGCCAGGATGATCCCCGTGGTGCCGGAGTCGTCGATCAGGCGCCGCAGCTCGCGCCCGCGGTACATCGGGTTGAGCGGCACCGCGATGCCGCCGGCTTTCCAGATCGCCAGCAGGCTGATCGGGTAGTACGGCACGTTCTGCAGGTAGACGCCCACGCGGTCGCCCGGCCGGACGTCCCGGTCCTGCAGCTCGGCGGCGAGGGCGTCGGTGTGGGCGTCGAGTTCGGCCGCGCTGAGGGAGCCGTCGAAGTACCGCACCGCCGTCCGGCCGGGGTTACCGGCCACCCGGTCCCGCCACGCGTCGACGATCGAGGAGTGGGCGAGGCGCGGCGACGGGTCGATCCGCGGTGGGTACGCGGCGAGCCACGGCCGGGCGGTCGAGAGGACGTCCTCGCTCGCGGAATCGGTCGGCATTGATCAGCCCCTCGGGTCTGCGCAGGGTTCGGTCGGGCTTGACACCCCTCCGGGAGCTTATTAGCTTGAGCACCTATTGAACACTATGTCGCACATAATGCACGGCGGCAGGCGCTCTACGGCGACAGGTGATCCACCGTCGAGCGGCAGAGCGGCCCAGGCGGCCACCGCGGCCCGCGGGCGCCGTGCCG
This sequence comes from Frankia sp. Mgl5, assembly GCF_023242985.1. Classification (NCBI taxonomy): domain Bacteria; kingdom Bacillati; phylum Actinomycetota; class Actinomycetes; order Frankiales; family Frankiaceae; genus Frankia; species Frankia sp. Mgl5. Next base: position 8,274 of record NZ_JALKFY010000634.1, read on the forward strand.
ACGCGGTCCCGGTGCCGGCCAGCCGGGCGGTTCCGAACCTCTCCCAGTGACGGGGGCATGCGATGCACGAGCATGAGACGTACGACGTGGTGGTTCTGGGGTCAGGCGCGGCGGGGCTCACCGCGGCGCTCGCCGCGGCCGTGGAGGGTGCCCGCGTCGCCGTGTTCGAGAAGGCGGAACTGCTCGGCGGCACGACCGCGCTGTCCGGCGGGACGATCTGGGTCCCCGCCAACCAGCCGGCCCGGGCGGCCGGCATCAAGGATTCCCGCGCGGACGGCCTGGCGTACCTGGCGAGTCTGTCGAACGGGATGATTCTCCCGGAGCTGGCCGAGGCGCTCGTCGACGGCGGTCCGGAGCTGGTCGACTTCGTCGAGCAGCAGACGGATCTCCGTTTCCACCTGGTCGAGGGCTATCCCGACTATCACCCGGAACGTCCCGGCGGCCTGCCCCGCGGGGGACGGTCGATCGAGGTCGGCCTTTTCTCCTTCCTCGGGTTCGAGGAATGGGAGGACCGCATCGCGGGCGACACCCGCCGGCTGCTCATCCGCGAGATGCCCCTGGGCGGGGGCACCGGCGCGCTGGAGCCGGACGTGCTCGCCGAGCGGGAGAAGAACCGCGCGGAGGGCCTCGGCCGGGCGCTGGTCGGCGGTCTGCTCCAGGCCTGCCTGCGGCGTGGGGTGCACGTCGCCACCCGGACGCGCGGCCTGCGGTTGGTCACCGGGGACGGCGCCGTCACCGGGATCGAGATCGCGACCCCCGACGGCACCCGGTCGGTGCGCACGGGCGCGGTCGTGCTCGCCACCGGCGGTTTCGAGTACGACGCCGATCTCGTCCGCGACTTCCTGCGCGGGCCGCTGACCCGGGCCATCGGCGCGCCGTCCAACACCGGCGACGGGCTGCGGATGGCGATGCGGGTCGGCGCCCAGCTCGGCAACATGCGGGAGGCCTGGTGGGCCCCGGTCGTCAGCCTTCCCGGGCATCGCCGTGACGGAGCCCGCAACGGGCTGCTGACCGCCCGGGAGCGCGCACTGCCCGGTTCGATCATGGTCAACGGCCACGGCCGCCGGTTCGCCAACGAGGCGGCGAACTACAACGCCTTCGGCGGCGCCTACCACCAGCTCGACGCGTCGAAGTTCGAGTACCCGAACCTGCCGAGCTACCTGATCTTCGACCAGTCGACCGTCGACCGGTTCGGTGTCTTCGGCGGGGCGCCCGGCGGCGCGGTGCCGGACTGGCTGGAGCGCGCGGACACCCTGGACGCGCTGGCGGGCCGGCTCGGCCTGCCCGCGGCCGAGGTCGCGGCGACCGTGCGGCGGTTCAACGAGCATGCCCGTGCCGGCATCGACCCCGACTTCGGCCGCGGCGACAACGCCTACGACCGGTTCCCCGGCGGCCGGGTGCTCGACCCCGAGTCGACCCTGTCCACGCTGGGTCCGGTCGAGACCGCGCCGTTCTACGGCGTCGAGGTCGGGTCGTCGGCGCTCGGCACCAAGGGCGGGCCCCGGACCGACCGGGAGGGCCGGGTCCTGGACGTCGACGGCGACGTGATCCGCGGGCTCTACGCCGCGGGGAACGTGATGGCGAGCCCGTCCGGCATGGTGTACGGCGGTGCCGGGGCGACACTGGCCGTCGCCGGGGTGTGGGGTCTCTACGCCGGGCGCGCGGCGGCGCGTGACCCGGCGTCCGGCGCCCGGTCGCCGGTCCTGAGCGAACGATCCGGAAGCTGACCCGAAGCCAGTAGATCACCGGGAATTGGGGCGAAGAGCGAGACAATGACTGAGACCTTAGAGAATCCGGCTGGGACGATCACCGCGCGGGACGCCGAGGACATCTTCGCCGGATGGCTCGCCGACTTCGCGGCGGCCCTGCGGAGCGGATCCACGTCCGACCTCGCCGCGCTCTTCCTCCCGGAGGCGACCTGGCGTGACTTCATGGCCTTCCCCTGGGACTTCCACCACACGGTCGGGCGGGAGGAGACCGTCGCCCGGCTCACCGAGCTGGCGAAATCCTGGAACGCCGCCGACTTCCGGCCCAGCAGGGAGCAGCCGCCGGTCGTCACCGACGGCGCCATCAACGCGTTCTTCGACTTCACCACCACGGACCGGATCGACCGTGGCTATGTGCTGCTCGTACCGAGCGCGGGGCACTTCGTGGTGTCGATCCTGCAGACCCAGGTGATAGGGCTGCAGGCCCATCCGGAACGGGTGCGTCACCACCGCCGGGACGGCAAGGTCTACGGGATCGTGCCCGACCGCACCCGGTGGTCGAGCGACCGCGAGAAGGAGATCGCCTTCGAGGACAGCGAGCCCGCGGTGCTCGTGCTCGGCGCGGGGCACAACGGCCTGGCCATCGCGGCCCGGCTCGGCGCGCTCGACGTGCCGACGCTCGTCATCGACCGCGAGGCGCGCGTCGGGGACACCTGGCGCAAGCGCTATGCGTCGCTGGCCCTGCACAGCACTGTCTTCGGGGACCATCTGCCCTACCTGTCGCTGCCGCCGTCCTGGCCGGCGCACACCCCGAAGGACAAGTTCGCCGACTGGCTGGAGTCGTACGCGAACCTGCTCGACCTCAACGTGTGGACGTCCACCACGTTCCTCGACGGGCACTACGACGCCGACGCCCAGCGGTGGACGATCCGGGTCCGGCGCGGGGACGGCTCGGTCCGGGAACTGCACCCGCGGCACTTCGTCGTGGCGGGCGGCCTGTTCGGATCCCCGAAGATCCCCGCGATCAAGGGGATCGAGACCTTCCCCGGCATGACCGCGCACTCGGACGAGTTCCAGTACGGCGCCGACTTCGCGGGGAAGAAGGCGCTGGTGATCGGGGCCGGCGTGAGCGGCCACGAGATCGCGCACGACCTGTACGAGCACGGCGCGGACGTCACGCTGCTGCAGCGCAGCGCGACCTACGTGGTGAGCTACGAGTCCTACCACCGGTACTGGTCGACGCTGTTCACCGAGGACATGCCCTACACCCCGGACTTCGCGGACCAGATGACCTACTCGCTGCCCAACGAGCGGGTGGACGAACTCAACAAGAAGCTGGTGAAGCTCGCCGCGGCGGCCGACCAGGATCTGCTCGACGGTCTCACCGCGCGGGGCTTCAAGCTCGAGTGGGGCCCGGACGGCACCGGCATCATCGGCGCCCACATGTCCGGCAAGGACGCCTACCAGATCAACATCGGCGCCTCCGAACTGATCGCGGACGGCCTGGTGCACCTCAAGCAGGGCGTCGAGGTGGCCGAGATCAGGGAGCGGACGGTGGTCTTCACCGACGGCTCGACCCTCGACGTCGACCTGATCGTCTTCGCCACCGGCTACCACCAGTTCTGGGGCCACATCAAGCCCACGCTGGGCTCGGTGGCGGACCGGATCGACAAGGCGTACGGCCGGGCCGCGGACGGCGAGTACGCGAACACGTGGCGTCGCTCCGCCCAGCCCGGGCTGTGGTTCGGCACCGGGTTCATCCGGATGGCCCGCTTCTACACCCGGTTCACGGCGCTGCTGATCAAGGCGATCGAGGTCGGTGTCGAGCCGATGGACCCGGACCGGGCCGACGGCGCCTGATGGCCGCCATCGACGTGCACAAACGGGTCGAACCCGGGACCGTGGCGCTGCTCGACCGGCTGGCGCGCTGGGACCTGACGAGCATCGCGACGATCCGCCGCTCGTACGCGGCGGTCGGCCCGCCGCCCGCGCCCGAGGATCCGCGGGTCCGGCGTCATGACCAGGTCATCCCGGGTACGGAAGGCCGTCCCGACGTCCGGGTGCGCTGGTACCGCCCGGCCGACGCGCCGGACGGGGCGGCGCTGCCGTTCCTGCTCTGGCTGCACGGCGGCGCCTACATCATGGGGAACCTGGACGAGAACGACGACCGCCTCGACCGGATGGTCGTCGAGCTCGGCTGCACGGTCGCCTCGGTCGACTGGCGGCTCGCCCCGGAGCACCCCTACCCGGCGGGCCTGGAGGACGCGGAGACCGTCTGGCGCCGGGTCAGCGCGAACCCGGCCGACTTCGGGGTCGACCCGGCCCGACTGGTCCTGGGCGGGGCGAGCGCGGGTGCCGGCCTGGCCGCCGGACTGTGCCTGCGGCTGCGGGACCTCGGCGTCCCCCAGCCGGCGCTGCAGCTGCTGATCTATCCGATGCTCGACGACCGTGAGCTGACCCCCTCGATCCGCGCGATCGAGGACCCGGGCCACTGGGGCCTGTGGCATCTGCGGGCCAACCGGTTGTGCTGGGCGGCCTATCTCGGGTCGCTCGACGGCGGCGAGGTCCCGCCCACCGCGGCGCCGGCGCGGGCGGAAGACCTCACCGGGCTCGCGCCGGCCTTCCTCGGGATCGGCGACGTCGACGGGTTCGTGGACGAGAACGTCGCCTACGCGGCACGCCTGTCGGCCGCGGGCGTGCCGACCGAGCTGCACGTGTACCCCGGGGTCATCCACGGCGGGTTCGGCGCGCCGCCGCGCACCCCGCGCACCGCGCAGTTCCTGCGGGACGTCTACGCGGCGCTGGCCGCCGCGTTCGCGCCGGCGGACGGCTCCCAGGAAGCCGGCGAGGGGCCCTGATGGCCGGGGAGAACCTGGCGGACGTGGTGAACCTGGCGGACGCGGCTGGCCTGGCGGAGGTGGAGAGCAGGCTCCGGCGGCTGGAGGCACGGCTGCGGGCGGCCGAGGACCAGCTGGAGATCCTCCGCCTGCTCAACAGCTACGGCCCGCTGGTCGACAGCGGGTCGGCGGAAGAGGCGGCCGACCTGTGGATCAGCGGCGGCGGCTACGAGTTCGGCGTCCCAGCCGGGAGCGCCGTCCGGGTCGAGGCGCCGCAGGGCCTGGCGGATCTCTACCGGACCGAGCCGCACACCGGGCTGGTCGCCGCCGGCGTCGCGCACCTCACCGCCCCGCCTCGCGTCACCGTCAGCGGTGACACGGCGGAGGCCGTCGGCTATTCCTTCGTGGTCCTCAGGGAGGATGACCGGTGGTTTCTGTGGCGGGCCGCGGTCAACCACTGGACGCTGCTGCGCACACCTGCCGGCTGGCGGATCCGGGACCGCCGCAACCGCGTCCTTGACGGCTCACCCGAGTCGCAGGCGATCATGCGCCTGGTGCGGGGGTGAGAGCCCGCGCCGCGCAGCCGGGCGCTGACGGGGCCGGATACCATCAGCCCATGGCCCGAGCCGACCAGACGGAGATCGTCAAAGCGCAGCCTGGGAGCCAGACGCTCGCGCGCGGTCTGCGGGCCCTCATCGCCGTCACGGAATCCGGGACGGGCCTGACCACCCAGGAAGTCGCGGAACGGCTTTCCATCCATCGGTCGATCGCCTACCGGCTGCTTCAGACATTCGTGGATTTCCGGTTTCTCACCCGTGCCGACAACGGCGTCTACCGGCCGGGCGCGAGGCTCGTGTCGCTGTCGGACGCGTACCTGCCGGGCCTGCGCGAGATCGCCCTGCCCTCGATGCGGCGGCTGGCCGAGCGACTCGGCTCCACGATCGCGCTCTTCATCGCCGAGGGTGAGGAAGCGGTGGCGATCTCGCTGGTCGAACCCACCAACACAACTCATCACCTGTCGTTCCGCGCCGGCATGCGGACCCCGCTGGACCGGGGGTCAGCGGGCTACGCGCTCGCCTCGGCGCTTCCGCCGCAGCCCGGCGAGCCGGCCGGGGTGAAGCTCGCGCGCGAGCTCGGCTTCGCGGTCAGCAGCGGTGAGATAGAGGCCGGGGCGCACGGCGTCGCGGCGCTCATCCCGACCCGGCCCTCCAGCCCGCTCATGTGCCTCCACCTGGTCACCTTCCGCTCCGAGGTGGCGGCCGGCGCGGGCCCGGTGATGGTGCAGGCCGCCGGCGAGATCGGCCAGCTCTTCGACGGCGGCGACCGGTTGTCGGGCGCCCGGGTGCCCGGGCTCGGCCAGGCCGGCTAGCCGATGTCCGGCCGATCTTGCCGTGACGATGTCGTCGTCCGGCTTTCGTCGTCGTCCGGATACCGATTGTGACCTGACGGAGTGCTCGCGGACGGACGTCGTGCGTGACGCTCGAACACGGCACGAGGCCGGGCGGGCGGGCGCGGCACGAGGCCGGGCGACGGCCGGCGGGTGCGGGGCGGGCACGGAACCACGGCGCCAAGGCTGTGGGAACAAGATCTATGCAGCCTGAATCCCGCCGCCCAGCGATGTGTGGCGGCTCAGAGAGTCCGGGCTCTCACTCAATCGCCACGGTTGCTCGACACCGCGCATAAGGCCCAGCCGACGTGAATGCCGATCGGTCCCGGCCTGCGCCCCGGACCCCAGCACGCCTGCACGCCTGCACGTACGCCACCCGCTCGACACCACGGCCACCACTGGCCATGGGCCATGGGCCACGGGCCCAAGTCCAGGCCAGACCCAGGCGTCAGCGCCCGGCGGTCGTGTTCTCCCGCGCACCGCGTTCTCCGCCTGCCCGCGGTTCCCGTGATTCCTATGTTTGGCGCGCCCACCGCCTCGTGGCGGTGGGCGCGGCTGTGTCGCCGCGCCGTGCCCGCCCGCCGCGGGCCGGACGGGCGTGCACGCGGGCCGCCGCTTCGGTCTTGACACCTCAGAACACCGATCCTACTGTGCATATGTCGAACACTCGCGTTCTATAGTTCGCACACGAGTCAGGGTGTAGCGCGAGTCGGGGCGCAAAGCGAGTCAGTGCGCAGCGTGAGGTCAGTGCGCATCCGTGAGCCAGGTCGGCGTGAGTGGGATGCGGCGTGAGAGAGGGATGGGCCAGGCGCGTGTCGGAGTACGAAAGCATCTGGAGTGATCTTCAGGGCGTCCCGTTCTCGCAGGGGTACCTGGACGTCGCGGGCGTGCGGACGAGATACCTGCACGCCGGCGACAAGAGCCGACCGGTGCTTGTCCTGTTACACGGTTCGGGCGGGCACGCCGAGGCCTACGTCCGCAATCTGGAGGCCCACGCCCAGCATTTCTCGACGTGGGCGATCGACATGCTCGGGCACGGGTACACGGGCCGGCCCGGTCATCCCCTGGAGATCGCCCACTACGTGGAGCACCTGACCGCGGTGCTCGACACCATCGGCGCGGACCGTGCCCACATCAGCGGCGAGTCCCTCGGGGGCTGGGTCGCGGCCCGCGCGGCCGTCGACCATCCGGACCGGGTCGACCGGCTGGTGCTCAACACCGCCGGCGGGTCGCAGGCGGATCCGGCCGTCATGGCCCGTATCCGCACCCTGTCGATGGCGGCGGTGGAGGACCCGGCCTGGCAGACCGTCCAGGCCCGGATCAAGTGGCTGATGGCGGACAAGACCAAGGACTACGACGACCTCGTAGCGAGCCGGCAGCGCGTCTACCGGCAGCCCGGCTTCACCGCGGCGATGAGCGACATCATGGCGCTGCAGGATCCGACGATCAGGGCCCGTAACCTGCTCGGCCCGGCCGAGTACGGCGCCATCACCGCACCCACGCTGGTGCTGTGGACGAGCGACGACCCGACCGCGGACGTCGCGGAGGGCAGCCGGATCGCCTCGATGATCCCGGGCGCCCGCTTCGAGGTGATGCCCGGCTGCGGCCACTGGCCCCAGTACGAGGACGCCAAGACCTTCAACCGTCTGCACGTCGACTTCCTGCTGGGGCGCTGACCATGGCCACGGACCTGCCCGGAGCCGGCACCGCACCCGGAGCCGTCGCCGCCGCGCCGGCCGTCGTGCTGATCGGGGCCGGCCCGGTGGGGCTGACGCTCGCGAACCTGCTCGGCGGCTACGGCGTGCGCACCCTGGTGGTCGAGGAGCGGGAGACGCTGATCGACTACCCGCGCGGGGTCGGCCTGGACGACGAGTCGCTGCGCACCTTCCAGAGCACGGGCCTGGTCGACCGGATCCTGCCGCACACGAACCCCAACCAGGTGATGCGGTTCGTCGACGCGAAGCAGCGCGTGCTCGCCGAGATCGCGCCGACCAGCCAGCCGTTCGGCTGGCCGAAGCGCAACGGCTTCGTCCAGCCACTGGCGGACGCCGAGCTGCTGGCGGGCCTGCGGCGGTACGAGCACGTCGAGGTCCGCTGGGGCCACCGGATGGAGTCGCTGGAGCAGACCGCCGACGGGGTGACGGTGGGGCTGTCCGGGCCCGCCGGCCCCTCGACCGTCACGGCCGGCCACGTCGTCGGCTGCGACGGCGGGCGCAGCGCCACCCGGCAGCTCATGGGGGTGTCGTTCGAGGGCACGACGTCGCCGACGCGCTGGCTCGTGGTCGACATCCGCCCCGACCCGCTCGGCCGGCCCAACGTGGACGTCGGCGCGGACCCGGCGCGCCCCTACGTGTCGGTGTCCATCGCGCACGGCATCCGCCGGTTCGAGTTCATGCTGCACGCGGACGAGGCCGACGAGGCGGCGGAGGACCCGGAGTTCATCGCCACGATGCTCGCCCGGTTCGTCCCGCGCCCGGACCGCGTCAACATCATCCGGCGCCGGGTGTACACGCACCACTCGCGGATCGCCGGTTCCTTCCGCGCCGGGCGGGTCCTGATCGCCGGCGACGCCGCCCACCTGATGCCGGTCTGGCAGGGCCAGGGCTACAACAGCGGCATCCGGGACGCGGCCAACCTCGGCTGGAAGCTCGCCGCGGTGGCGAACGGCCTGGCCGGCGAGGCCCTGCTCGACACCTACGACGTCGAGCGCCGCCGGCACGCCCAGGCGATGATCGACCTGTCGACGACCGTCGGGCGCATCATCTCCCCGACCAACCGGCGGGTCGCCACCGTGCGGGACTGGATCGCCCGGACGGCCTCCGCCGTGCCCGCGCTCAAGCAGTACGTCGTGGAGATGCGGTTCAAACCGATGCCGCGGTACGTCGAGGGCGCGGTCGTGCACACGGAGCCGATCCGGGCGAACTCGCCGGTCGGGACCCTGTTCATCCAGCCGCGGGTCGACACCCGCGAGCGGGAGAACGTCCGGCTCGACGACGTGCTCGGGCCCTGGTTCGCCGTGCTGTGCTGGAACAACGACCCGTACGAGCTGCTCGGCCCCGAGACGTTCGCGAGGTGGAAGGCGCTCGGCGCGACCTTCGTCGCGCTGCGGCCGGTCACCCAGCTGCACTGGGCGGACCAGGACCACCCGGACGTCGTGGTGGTCGGGGACCGGACCGGCGCGCTCAAGTCCTGGTTCGACGCGCACGAGGAGTCCGTGCTCTTCCTGCGGCCCGACCGGTGTGTGTCCGGCGCCTGCGTCGCTCAGCTGACATCCGAACTGGCCGCGTCGCTCACCGGCGCGCTGTCCCTCACCCCGGGAGCCGAGGATGGCGCTCGCCCTCTGCTGCATGTCACACAGCCCGCTGCTCGGCCTGCCCGGCCCGCCGCCGTCTCTCCTGGCTGACGTCGGCACGGCGCTCGCCGCCGCCCGGGACGTGGTGCGCGAGTACGACCCGGACCTGGTCGTCCTGTTCGCCCCGGACCACTACAACGGCTTCTTCTACCGGCTCATGCCGCCGTTCTGCGTCGGCACCGCGGCGCGCGGTGTCGGCGACTACGGGACGCAGAGCGGCGAGCTCGACGTCCCCGCTGAGCTCGCCTACGGCCTCGCGGAGGCGGCCTGGGCGGCCGACGTCGACGTGGCCGTCTCGACCGGTATGGACGTCGACCACGGCACGGTGCAGCCGCTGGCGGCGCTCTTCGGTGACATCGCGGCCCGTCCGGTGGTCCCGGTCTTCGTCAACTCGGTGGCGGTCCCGCTGGCGCCGCTGCGGCGGGCCCGACTGCTGGGGGCCGCGATCGGCCGCTACCTGGCCGGCCTCGACCGGCGGGTGCTCGTGCTGGGGTCGGGCGGACTCTCGCACGACCCTCCCGTCCCGAACCTGGCCAGCCCGCCGGAGGTGCTCGAACGCATCGTGCACGGGCGGCCGCCGACCGCCGGTGAGCGGCAGGCCCGGCAGAGCGCGGTGATCGAGGCGGCGGCGAGCTTCGCCCGCGGTACGGCCGACCTGCGACCGCTCAATCCCGAGTGGGACCGGCGGGTGCTCGACGTCCTCGACCAGGGCCGGCTGGCCGAGCTGGACGGGTGGACCAACGACGGGATCACCCGGGAGGGCGGCAACTCCGCGCACGAGATACGCACGTGGGTCGCCGCGTTCGCGGCGCTGGCCGCAACGGGGCCGTACCAGGTGCGGACCAGCTACTACCGGCCCGCGCCCGAGTTGATCGCCGGCTTCGCCGTGCGGACGGCCGTCCCGCGATGAGGCCGGCGTCCACCCGCGGGCGGTGCTCGCCCCGACGATTCCGAGGTGCCGTGTGACTGGCAGCGTTGTGACCGGCGGCGTGAGCCGCGAGGCGATCGAGGCCGCCGTCGCGCGGCTCGACCGGGCGGCGGTCGAGCACGTTCCGTGCGCGCCGGTCGCCGACCTGATCGGCCCGAGCGACATCGACGCCGCCTACGCGGTGCAGTCGGCGCTCACCGCGCTGCGGGTGTCCCGTGGCGCGCGGGTCGTCGGTCGCAAGATCGGTCTCACCTCGCCGGCCGTCCAACGCCAGGTCGGCGTGGACCGGCCCGACTTCGGCGTGCTCTTCGACGACATGAACTACGCCTCGGGCGCCACGGTGCCGTTCGGTCGGCTGCTGCAGCCCCGGGCCGAGGCCGAGATCGCCTTCATCCTCGCCGCGGACATCGTCGACCCCGCGCCCGCCGCCGTCCGGGCGGCGGTCGGCAGCGCGGTCGCGGCGATCGAGGTCGTCGACAGCCGGGTCGCGGACTGGCGGATCCGCATCACCGACACGGTGGCGGACAACGCCTCCAGCGGCGTCTTCGTGCTGGGCGACCGGCATCTCACCCTGGACGAGTTCACTCCGGCCGACGTGTCGATGCGGATGCTGCGCAACGGCGTGACGGCCAGCACCGGGACGGGGCGGGCGTGCCTCGGCGACCCGCTCAGCGCGCTGGCGTGGCTCGCGCGCACGGCACTGGACTTCGGGGATCCGCTCCGGGGCGGCGACATCGTCCTTTCCGGGGCGCTCGGTCCGCTTGCCCCCATCGAGCCCGGCGACGTGATCCAAGCCGAGGTCGGCCCCCTGGGCCCGGTAACGGCGACGTTCGAGAAGGAAGGCTGAAACCGTGCAGCAGGTGGCGATCATCGGGTCGGGGAACATCGGCACCGACCTCCTGATCAAGATCAAACGAAGGTCCGAGTCGCTGAGTGTGGCGGCCATGGTGGGGATCGACCCGGAGTCCGACGGCCTCGCCCGAGCCAGGCGGCTGGGCGTCGCCACGACGTCCGACGGGGTGGCCGGTCTCCTGGCGATGCCCGAGTTCGAACAGGCCGGCATCGTGCTCGACGCGACGAGCGCCAACGCGCACCGGGCGAACGCCGCGGCGCTGGCCCCGTACGGCCGGCGGCTGATCGACCTCACCCCGGCGGCGCTCGGGCCGTTCGTGGTGCCCGCGGTCAACCTCGACGAGCACCTGAGCGCCCCCAACGTCAACATGACGACCTGCGGCGGGCAGGCCACCGTCCCGATCGTCGCGGCGATCTCACGCGTCACCCCGGTGGCCTATGCGGAGATCGTCGCCACGGTGGCGTCGAAATCCGCCGGGCCCGGCACCCGCGCCAACATCGACGAGTTCACCGAGACGACGGCGCACGCGCTGGAGTCGGTCGGCGGCGCGCGGCGCGGCAAGGCGATCATCATCCTGAACCCGGCCGAGCCGCCGCTCATCATGCGGGACACCGTGCTGTGCCTGGTCGGCGACGTCGACCGGGACGCGGTCACCGAGTCGATCCACCGGATGATCGCGGACGTCGCCGCCTACGTGCCCGGCTACCGCCTGAAGCAGGACGTGCAGTTCACTCCCGTGGACCCGGCCGAGATGCGCATCCTCCTGCCAGACGACACGGTCGACGTCCGCTGGAAGGTGAGCGTGTTCCTCGAGGTGGAGGGCGCCGCTCATTACCTGCCGGCCTATGCCGGAAATCTGGACATCATGACGTCGGCGGCCGTGCGGGTCGCCGAGCGCATCGCGGGATCCGAGGTGACGGCATGAGCGGGCCGAACATCTATCTGCAGGACGTCACCCTGCGGGACGGGATGCACGCCATCCGGCACCGGGTCGACCCGGAGCGGGTCGGCGCCATCGTGGCCGCTCTCGACAAGGCGGGCGTCCGAGCGATCGAGGTCACCCACGGTGACGGGCTGGCCGGTTCCAGCCTGACGTACGGCCCCGGCAGCCACACGAACTGGGAGTGGATCGAGGCGGCGGTCACCAACGCCTCGCAGGCGACCATCACCACGCTGCTGCTGCCGGGCGTGGGCACGATCGCCGAGCTGCGCCGCGCGCACGCGATGGGGGTGGGCTCGGTCCGCGTCGCGACGCACTGCACCGAGGCGGACGTCGCCGCCCAGCACATCGCCGCGGCGCGCGAGCTCGGGATGGACGTCTCCGGCTTCCTGATGATGAGCCACATGGCCGAGCCGGCGGAGCTTGCCGCCCAGGCCAAGCTGATGGAGTCGTACGGGGCGCACTGTGTCTACGTCACCGACTCGGGCGGCCGGCTGACCACCGACCGCGTGCGCGAGCGGGTCCGTGCCTACCGCGACGTCCTCAGCCCGGACACCCAGATCGGCATCCACGCGCACGAGAACCTCTCGCTGTCGGTCGCCAACTCGTTCGCCGCGGTCGAGGAGGGCGCCTATCGCGTCGACGCGTCGCTCGCCGGGCAGGGAGCCGGCGCCGGCAACTGCCCGATCGAGCCGTTCGTCGCGGTCGCGCTGCTGCTGGGCTGGGATCTCGACTGCGACCTGCTCGCGCTGGAGGACGCGGCCGAGGACCTGGTCCGGCCGTTGCAGGACCGCCCCGTCCGGGTCGACCGCGAGACGCTCACGCTCGGCTTCGCGGGCGTGTACTCCAGTTTCCTCCGGCACGCCGAAATAGCCGCCGAGACCTACGGCGTGGACGCCCGCAGCATCCTGATCGAGGCGGGCCGGCGAAAGCTGGTCGGCGGCCAGGAGGACATGCTCGTCGACATCGCACTGGCGATACAGCCCAAGTAAGCCCGCGACAACGGGCGGATGCCCGCAGGGCGGGTTCGTCGCCGCGCCGCCTCCGCTCTTCCTTATCCCCTGTGTCGTGCCCCCACATGCTGCTTTTCGTGTGCCCGAGGAGGCCATGATGCCCACCAACGACATCCCGGTGTTCGACGCCGACAACCACCTGTACGAGACCAAGGACGCGCTGACGAAGTTCCTGCCGTCCCGTTACAAGGGCGCCGTCGACTACGTCGACGTCCACGGCCGGACGAAGATCGTGGTGCGGGGGCAGATCAGCGACTACATCCCGAACCCGACCTTCGACGTGGTCGCCCGCCCGGGCGCGCAGGAGGACTACTACCGGCACGGCAACCCCGAGGGCAAGTCCTACCGGGAGATCTTCGGGGCGCCGGTGCGCTGCATCGACGCCTGGCGGGAGCCGGCCGCCCGGCTGAAGCTCATGGACGAGCAGGGCCTGGACCGCACCCTGATGTTCCCGACGCTGGCCAGCCTCATCGAGGAGCGGATGCGGGACGACCCGGACCTGGTCCATGCCGTCATCCACTCGCTCAACGAGTGGCTGTACGAGACCTGGCAGTTCAACTACGAGGGGCTCGACCGCATCTTCACCACCCCGGTGATCTCCCTGCCGATCGTGGAGAAGGCGATCGAGGAACTGGAGTGGGTGCTGGAGCGGGGTGCCCGGGTGATCCTCATCCGCCCGGCGCCGGTGCCCGGCCTGCGCGGTGCGCGCTCGTTCGGGCTGCCGGAGTTCGACCCGTTCTGGGAGCGGGTGCAGGAGGCCGACATCCTGGTCGCGCTGCACTCGTCGGACAGCGGTTACGACCGCTACTACAGCGACTGGACGGGTACCAGCTCCGAGATGCTGCCGTTCAAGCCCAGCGCGTTCCGGATGCTGCAGGCCTGGCGCCCGGTGGAGGACGCGGTGGCGGCGCTGGTCTGCCACGGCGCGCTGTCCCGGTTCCCCCGGCTGAAGATCGCCGTCGTCGAGAACGGCAGCAGCTGGGTCGCGCCGCTGCTCCTGTCCATCAGGGACCTCTACAAGAAGCTGCCGCAGGACTTCGCGGAGGACCCGATCGAGGTCATCAAGAGGAACATCAACATCAGCCCGTTCTGGGAGGAGGACCTGGGCGCGCTCGCCGGGCTCATCGGGGAGGACAGGGTCCTGTTCGGCTCCGACTACCCGCACCCGGAGGGGCTGGCGAGCCCGCTGACCTACCTCGACGAGCTCAAGCACCTGCCCGAGGCGACCACCCGCAAGATCATGGGCGGTAACCTCGCCCGGCTGATGAACATCTCGGTCCCGGCCTAGCCGGACCGGTTCCCCGGGGGCGGGTCACGGACCCGTCCCCGGGACACGACGCAGGGCGGGGGGGGGCGCCCGGGGGGGGGGGGCGGGCC